>JALZFK010000043.1 GCA_030861585.1 Actinomycetota bacterium
GCTCCTTGGCGATCCCCGGTCCCACGAGGCGCGTCAGGCGCTGCGTCCCGCCCATACCGGGGAGGATGCCCAAGGTCACCTCGGGGAAGCCGAAGAGGGCGTTCTCGGCGGCGATGCGGATGTCGCAGGCCAGAGCCAACTCGCACCCGCCTCCCAAGGCGAAGCCGTTCACGGCGGCGATGCTCGGTATGAGGCTTCGGTCCAAAAGTTCCATCGCCCCATGGCTGAACTCGGAGAACCTCTTCGCCTCCAAGGGGCTCATCTCGCTCATCGCGGCTATGTCCGCCCCCGCGACAAACGCCCTCTCGCCGGCGCCCGTGACGATCGCGACCCGCGGCGGGTCGTTCTCGAGGTCGAGGAGGGCCTCCCGGATCTCCTCCAAAACCTGCTGGTTCAAGGAGTTAAGCTTATCCTGGCGGTCGATGGTGAGGACCACGATCTCGTCCTCTCCACGCTCTACCTGTACGAAATCCAAAGTGGCCTCCCTCTTTTCGGCGGCTGGTCAGCATTTCCACTAGTCAGCACTTGGGCTCTTCTTGCCAACTAGCTCATATTACCGGCGTTTCGCGGTAGGCGCCGCGTGCTGTCCATGGCGTAGGATGCCCATGGTTACCTCGAGGAAACCGAAGAGGGCGTTCTCGGCGGCGATGCGGATGTCGTAGGCCAGAGCCAACTCGCCCCCGCCTCCCAAGGCGGCTCCGTTTACGGTGGCGATGGTTACGGGTGGTTCGGCACAACCCAACCTACCTTGCCGGCAGGGCCAGCCGCGTCAAGTGCAGCTAGCCCCCTCGGCTGATGATTCTTGAGGTGGGATTGTGCTCAGTCGAAGTGGATCAGGGGCTTGATGATCCCGTCCTCTTTCGCCTCCATCATCCTGAACGCCCGTTCTATCTCGTCGAAACCAAACTCGTGCGTGGTCATCGGCGTGGGGTCCACCTTACCGGTCTCCATCAGCCGGAAGATCCGGCGAAGCCGCTCGCTACCTCCAGGACACAAGCCGCCGTAGATCTGCTTGTCGGCCATACCCATCCCGAACGGCTCTAACGGTATCTCGAGCGGTTCGGGGACCTCGCCGTGGTAGCCGATATTGGAGACGCGCCCGCCGGGCTTGGTGGCCTTGATCGCCGCGTCCCACGTCTGGGGGAACCCGAATGCCTCGATGGCGGCGTCGACGCCCTCGCCGTCGGTCAGCTCCAGGATCTGCTCGACCGAATCGCCCTGGGTGTAATCGACTATCGCGTCGGCGCCAAAGCGGCGGGCGAGCTCCTGGCGCTCGGGCACCGACTCGACAGCGATGATGAGGCCCGCACCGACCAGGTGGCAACCGATGGTCGCCGACAGCCCCACCGCGCCCTGGGCGAAGACCGCAACCGTCTCGCCGAGCTCGAGCTCCGCGTGCTCGGCGCCCATGAACCCGGTCGAGAGCATGTCGGTCGCGTACACCGCCTGGTGGTCTGATAGCTCGTCGGGGATGTGCGCGAGGTTGGCTTGTGCGTCGTTCACCACGAAGTACTGGGCCATGTTCCCGTCTTTCTGGGTGCTGAACTTGTAACCGCCCAGCATGCCCTGGCACTGGCTGTGGAAGCCACGCTGGCAGTAGTTGCACTTCCAGCAGGGAGTGATGGCGCCAACCGCGACGCGATCGCCCTCGGCGAAGCCCTCGACGGCAGAGCCCAGAGTGTGGACGACACCCACCGATTCGTGCCCAAGCGTGACGTTGGGTTCGACCGGGATGGCGCCCTTCACGGTGTGCACGTCGGAAGTGCAGACCAGGGCCGTCGTGGTGCGGATCACGGCCTCGTTGGGTCCGGGCTCGGGGATCGGCTTCTCCTCGACCCCGACTTCCCCAACCTCTCTGAACACGAACGCCTTCATCGTGTCAGTAGCGGTCCTCGTGCTCGACACGTTGTCCTCCTCTCTCTTCGGATGTCCTGCAAGCGGCGCTCTAGGTGCGCTGCCGATCTATCTTCCTGCCGCCAGCCAGTTCTACGCGCTCGAGGCCGCGGCGTTTCGTCTCGGCTCCCCTACTCCTCCTCCTTCCCTGCGCCCTAAGAAACTGCTTCTCCGGCACGTTGCCGATTGACGCTCCATCGGGTGCTGCTCGGTGGGCATCAAACGCCCCTGCAGCTTACCCTCTGAGCCGCCGAAGTAGCGATAGTCGAAGAGGTGGGGTCAAGAGCGGGTGGAAGGCGTACAGGACATCGTTGAAGATGCGCCCGAAGCGGCCGTTCAGGTTCTCCGGGGAGAAGTTGTAGGGATGGCAAATCCCGTCGATCACGAACTGGTCGCTCGCCATAAAGTACCTCCTTTTCCCTTGTGCCCACAGTAGTATGACCGGCTGCCATACCCGGGTCAATCCGCCGGGATAGCCGCGTCGAGGTTCGGTAGGCGCAGTGGCCAAACGCGCCGGCAACACCGCTTTCGGAGGCAAACGGAAACGCCCTCGGTTGCTCCTAACAGCTGGTTGTATTTTCAATCGAGTACCGTCCGCGGAACAGCGTCGTTGGCCATGACAGGCGTCACGCTTTCCGTCCTGGCGATCCTGGGCGTTCTCTATGGTGCCGCTATGCTGGCGACCCAGCTATGACAGGAGGCGGTCGTCGAGCCGGGCGCGGTGCCCTTTGACCTCGAAAAGACTACCCACGTCTTCGAGGCTACGGGTAGCGGCGGCGTGGAGTAGGTTAAGACGGACGCTGCCGCCGAGCAGGGCTCCCTCAGAAGGGAGCTCCTCCGGGAAGAAGCGAGCAAGTTCGGGGGGTAACCTCTCCGACCTGGTGGCAATCCACGGTGAAGAAATGCCGGGACTAAAAGAGCTCGAAGCCAGGGCGGAGAGAACCGATTTCCGCTACGCGGAGCTGCCGAACGGTGTCCGGATAGAGTACGCGACGATGCCCGGCCCTCGGCTCGGCCTTGGACCGGTGGTTCGAGGCGCAGCGTTCGGATCACGGGGAGCACGCCTCATCAGACGATGGGCAGCACTACTCGCAATATTAGACAGTCGGCGCCTTGCTCAAATACACGGAGGGAATTCAGGGGCCCGTTTCTCGCGAAACCCACGCCGATCTAGCCTGGGCCTCTCAGCCGAGGGAGAAAGCGTCCGGTACGTTCCATGTAGACGCGGTACTCGTCGCCGAAACGCTCGATCAGCTTCGCCTCTTCCTTGGGCAACCGCACCAACAGCATCGCCAGCGCCGAAAGGCTGCCCAAGCCTATGAACCAGTTCGCCGCCACAACGCTCAAAGAGACGAAGAACGAGGTCCCAACCGAATACAGAGGATGCCTTACCCAACGGTAGGGACCGCTAGTAACGAGCTCGTGGTTCTCCCTCGTTTCGACGGTCGGGGTTATGTTCTTGCCAAGGCTTCTGAAGACCCAGTAAGCGAGCGGTAAGGTCGCTGCTCCGAGCCCCGCCCCCGACCAGCGCAGCCAAGGTGGCAGGCTCAGGCTGGACCACTCCATCCAGCGCGGGTTGAGCAGGTAAGCCATCACCGAGAGCAACAACACGAGCCCAGAAGAGCGCAGGGCGATGATAGTGGGCAACCCTTCCTCCCGCCAGGAGATCTTTTCTTCGCTAGCTTGCTCGGCTCTATGACGATAATACGCGGAAACGGATAAGGCTGCGGCTAACAGAGCGGCGGCTATACCTCTGAAGACCGATTCCCCTTTGATCATCTCCTCCCTTCGTAGCTCTCTACCAAGTCACGCGTGCACAAAGGGTCTGCGGGAAAGGGAGAGCCGCTTAGAGACCCCACCCGCAGTAGGCAAGGGTGGCCCTGCTAGCGGCGGCTGTAGCGCTAAGCAACGCATTCACCAGCCTAGGCAGCCTCGACGGGGTTCGTGAGGGTGCCCAGGCCCTCGATCTCGACCGTAACCTCGTCGCCGGCCTTCATGAAGAGCGCGGGGTCGCGCGCGAAGCCCACGCCTGCCGGGGTACCGGTGAGGATGACGTCGCCGGGCACGAGCGTCATCCCGCGGCTCAAGAAAGAGACCAGCTCGGCGACCGGGAAGATCATGTCGGAAGTCGTCCCGTCCTGCACGACCTCGCCGTTCAGGGCGCACCTGATGTAGAGGTTTTGCGGGTCCGGCACCTCGTCGCGGGTGGCGATGTACGGGCCTACCGGGGCAAAGGTGTCTATGGATTTGCTCCGCGTCCACTGCCCTCCCTCCGAGAACTGCAGGTCGCGCGACGAGACGTCGTTGCCGTTCATGTAGCCGAAGACGTACTCAAGCGCCTCCTCTTCTGGGACGTTCTTGACCCTTCGCCCGATCACGACGGCGAGCTCGGCCTCGTAGTCGACCTGCTCCGTGATAGGAGGTATTCGAATGGCTTCGCCGGGGCCGATGATGGTATTCGGGTACTTGGCGAAGACGATGGGCTTCTCGGGGATCTCACCCCCCGTTTCGTTGGCGTGGTCCTCGTAGTTGAGGCCGATGGCTATGATCTTCTGTGAGCGCGTTATCGGGGCGCGCAAGCGCACCTCGTCTAGCGGCACGGCTTTATCGCCGGGCTGCCTCTCCGCGCTCCGGCCGTGCTCGATGTACTCGAGCATGCTCGCCCCGCCCAACGGCCGCACCTCGTTGTCCTCGATGTAACCTATGCTTGGTGCCCCGCCCTCGGGCGAATACGTAACCAGCTTCAAAGCGTCTCCTCTCCTTGCCGTTCCCGAAATGCCTGCCGCGCCATCTTAACAGCCACCCGATGAGGAGAGCGTTGCCCTAGGGTTGGAGCCGCTGCATACTCCACCCGTCTTCCGTTCGGCTGTAAAGCAAGCGGTCGTGCAGCCGGTTCTCGCGGCCTTGCCAGAACTCGATCGCCTCGGGCTCGACCCGGTAACCGCCCCAGAAGGGGGGGCGGGGGATCTCGCGTCCCTCGTACTCTACCTCCAACTCCCGCAGCCGCTCCTCCAGAGCGTCCCGGCCCCCGATGGGGCTACTCTGCGCGGAGACCCAGGCACCTAGCTGGCTTCCCCGCGGACGGCCGGCGTAGTAGGCGTCGGAGACTTCCTCGGGGACACGAGAGGCCCGTCCCTCTGCCCTCACCTGCCGCTCGAGCTCGCCCCAGTAGAAGACGAGCGCGCAGCAAGGGTTTTCCTCTAGCTCCCGGCCCTTGCGGCCCTCGCGGTTGGTGTAGAAAACGAAGCCCCTCTCGTCGTAGCCTTTGAGGAGCACGACGCGGGCGGAGGGCCTGCCATCAGGCGTCGCGGTGGCTAAAGTCATAGCGTTCGGCTCGTGGAGGTTCGCGGCTAACGCCTCGTCGAACCACTTGCGAAACTGTTCTATGGGGTCGGGGTGGGCGTCGGCTTCGCTTAGGCCGGCGTTGGTGTACTCCTTGCGGAGTTTTTGGAGGTCGGCAGCGGAGGCCAAGCCCTACCAACCCCGGGTGCCGGGACCGCCCTTAAAAGGGCCCACGATGTCGGGGGTGATCCAGCCCCCGTAGAAGTCCCCCTCTTGCGCCCGGACCTTCTCCCCGTCCACCCAACACGCGTCCATCAAGGACGGGTAGAGGGCTACGTGGTCCTTGATCCCGGCGTAGGCGGGTACCGGGTCCGGGTAGAACCAGGCGGCCCGGGGCTCTCTTCGCTCGTCGGTTTGGAGGTCGTAGTAGCGCGCAGCGCCCTTCCACTCGCAGAAGGAGCTGCCCTTGGCGAGCATCAGGTGCTCCATCCGGATATCCTCTACCGGTACGTAATAAACCGGTGGGTGGCTCGTCTCTAGAACGCGCTTGGCGCGGGTCGTGTACGCCAGCGTCACCCCGCCGAAGACCACCTTTATTCGCTTGTCCGAGTCCTCCAGGCGCGGCGGGCGCGGGTAGTCCCAGACGGACTCCTGCCCCGGGCCGGGCTCCACGCGTTGGCGAACCATCATCGAACCTCCTCGGCTTTTTAGGAAGATTATAAGGAAGCCAGCGGCAGGTCACTATCTTTGCCGGGTCACAGCCCAGGCGCGGTCTGTGGGTCCAAGAAGCGGAGAGGGCCGGTGAGTCCTAGGTAGGGAACTCTGGCCCTCGTCTTTGGCGTCCCGCTGGGGACCGCTATTTGGGGGAGCGGCTCCTCAAAGCAGTCGCATCAGGATGATGACCAGCACTATTATGACCACAACGCCGATTATTAGGCTCACTGGGTCGCGCACCTAAACCGCCTCCTCCCGTTCCGCCGCCGCTGCGTTCGCTCCCCGGTAGTGTACCGGAGCACGCACCTACTTGTAAGGCCTAAAGCCCTTTAGAAAGGGGGAAACCCGACCGAAACCCAAACCGCGTCCCGATGGGCTATACGCTCCTTGCAAAGCCTCACCGGAACGACCCGCCGAAACTCTCCTCCCGCTCGAGGCGCTCTATGAGGCCCTCGACGCACCCGAGGAGCTGGCGCACGGAGGCGCGGTAGGCGGTCATGGTGTTCCCGTAGGGATCCGGGATCCCCTCTTCACCGGAAGCGCCCAGGGCGTACTCCGGTAGGGTGTGAACCTTGCCTTCTGGGTCCGCGCCAAACCGGCGAAGCGCCGCCACGTGCCGCGGGCCCATCGTGAGCACGAGGTCGGCCTCTTCTAGCATCCCCTCGCTCACCCGCCTCGCGCGGTGGTCCCCGGCGTAGATACCAACCTCATCGAGCGCCGCGCGCGCGTTCGGGGCCATGTCCTCGTCTACGAGCGCCGCGACCCCTGCGCTCCCTGCTCGGTAGGCGAGCCCTCTCTCCTCGGCGAGGGCGTTGAACATCGCCGCGGCCATCGGGCTGCGGCAGATGTTCGCCGTGCACACAAAGAGGATCCGTTTTGGGCGGTTCCTCGTGGCTTTGTCCTCGGTCACCTATCCCCCACCCGTCCGCTGCCCCCTTTACCCCTCACGCTACGCGCTACCTCGAGCTTGCTTTGCCCGAGCAAGCCCTCTCTCCACGCGCCCATACTACAGAAGCGTAGCGGCTTATTATAGTGGTAGCCAGCTCCTTTTGAGGAGGCTGGGCCGTCGTCGTAGGCGCCTAGCTTAGGGAGATCTGCCAGTAGTGGGCCCCTCATCCGAATCAAAGACGGCCGGCTAGTGGGAAAAGCTCCCTTAGAACTTGGGGGGGCGTTGGGGTCGGCAGCGCCGTGAGGGCGACCCCCGACGATGTCCTCGTCGATACCTTCGGCCCGGGTAAAGTCTACCCCGGCGGCAAGGAGCTGTTCGCGCCCGGGCAGATGATTCTCCCACACGAGGCCCAGCCACACGGGACCATACGCGCACAAGAACTCCCAAAACTCCGGGTCGCGCTCCTTCTCCGGGATGTCTTCGAAGGAGCCTCCGAAAAGCCAGGTGTGGGTGTGCAGCTCCAGCAGGCTCTTTTTTTCCTGCTCTTCTCTTGCTAGGTCGGGAAGATCTTTGAAGCTCGCTTCCAGTCGCGCGAGCCGCGCCTCTAGCCGCGTTCGGCCCCTCATTTGGCCCCCCTCACCCGCTCCTCGAGGGCCGTGATTCGAGCCTCGAACT
>JALZFK010000064.1 GCA_030861585.1 Actinomycetota bacterium
CTTGGGGATCGTGGCTTCTTCGCCGAGCCTCAAGGACAACTGGGCGCATCTCTTCCTCGCCCGGGATGTCGAGCATTCCGCGTCCCAACAGCCCGACGAGCACGAGCGGCTCGAGGTCGTGTTGGTACCTGTCGGGGAGCTCTTGCCGAAAGTCTCCGCTGGCGAGATCGTCAGCTCCAGCGGCGTCGTCGCGCTGCTCCTCGCCCTGAACAAACTGGGTTAGAAAGGTCCGGCAAGCGCGCCGCTAACAGCTCGATGAACCGCAGCAACCACCGGTTAGGTGCGTAGCGCTCGCCGCGAGAGCGCTCTCGAACTCTTACGTTTCTACACCGACCACGAGGACTTGTTAGAGCTCTCGCCCTCGGCGGGGTTGCACAGTGGGTCGCTCCTAAGCCTTGTCGCGGTAGCCGACCTCGGCCGGAGGGCTGGTCGCCTCGACGGCGGTGAAGGTTTCGAGGATTCTGTACGTATGCGTGGCGCCCTTGGGGACCGTCCAAGAGTCGCCGGTCTTGAGCTCGAGCACCACTCCTTCCAAGTGCAGCTCCGCCCTTCCTTTGAGGACGTACCCTACAGTCTCATATTCGCGCGCAACCTCGGGCTTAGGCTCACCGGGCTCCTCGCCGTCCCAGAGGCGCATCGAGACCGACTCGCCCGAGGCCAAATACCTTTGCCCCATCTGGCCCTGCGACGCCCGCTCGGCGTTAACCTTGTCGACGTTCTTCTCCGACACTGTTTCTCCTCCTTGGGTCTTCGTTCGATCTTCCTACCCTTACCCCACCGCTGAACCTGTTACTCGTAGCGGTTAGAAGTCGTCGGTGGGCAGCTCGAAGATGGTCTCGACCCTGGTGTAGTTGCCGGCGAGGCGGCCCAAAGGATTCAGACGGGCCACGTTGATCCGGCCGTTGTCGTAGAGCTCGTCCCGAACGTGGAAGCGGACCATCTTGCCTAGCACGAGGTGATCAGAACCCAAAGCCAAAATCCGGTCCAAGATACATTCCATGCTCACCCCGGCCTCCTCGACGCGCGGGGCGTTGACCACCTCGCAAGGAGCCGGCGTGAGACCCGCCTTCTCGAACTCGTCAGCCTCGGATGGATGGTTCTTGGAGGACTCGTACATGGTGTTCGAGAGGGACAGGGAGACGATGTTGACAACAAACTGCTCCGTCTCCTCAACATTACTCAAGGTATCTTTGGCGGGGCTTTCGCCTCCTTCAGTCTCTGGAGGAGGTCCTACACTGATACATAGCATTGGTGGTTGACGTGACGCCACAGTGAAGAAGCTAAAAGGCGCCAGGTTGCGGATTCCTTCCCGGTTCAGCGTGGAAGTCCAGGCTATTGGGCGGGGTACAACCGAGCCTATCAGCAGCTTGTAGACACTCCGTGGGTCGAGATCCGCCGGGTCTATGATCAAAGACTCTCCTCTCTGAGTTTCTATTTTTGGTGCTTGTTCAACCCTCTAACATATAAGGCTAGATCTTTGCCAATTGCAGATCCATGCCATCCTCGGTTAGGAAGGCTTGAAATTCGATTCTGCACTCGTTCTCATTTTTACTTTTGAACCGACGGACCTGCACCGTAACGAGAAATTCGGCTTCGAGTACACGGCTACTCGGCTTCCAATACTAGGTCTTCTCGGAAACAAAAAGGCTGTGGCAGGATATTAAGAGGTACCGAATCTACTACACCCTTGCCAGCCTGTTGCGTTCGGTGGAGTAGCGACGGGTATAGAACCCACGCAGCTGCTTGACTTCTTCGGAAGAGGCTAGTCTTCGTCACCCTCCAAGAGGGTCTGACCCAAGTTGAGGATCGTCGGAGCCCACAGCCCGACGAAGATCGCAGTCTCCCGCCGGCCGCTCAAGTACAGGTACAGCGAGAGCAAGATAGAGAGCAGGGTACCTCCCAGATGGACTCCCTTTGACGGGTTCAAAATCGACCTCCTTCGTTCGCACCTTAATCTCCTTACCCCACTATACCCATTCGGGGAAACCCTAAAAGTGAGTTGGTGCCTGCAGCACCAGGAGGCTGCCGTTGCCTTTATACGCCGGTAGCCGAGAAGGGGGCTTCCGGAAACTCAGTTGCCTAGTAGACCTTATTCTCGGAAACTACATCTTTGGTTGATCCCCCTGACAATTCACTTGTTTTTGTATATCAATAGAAGAGCGCGAAAGGTGTTTTCTGGAAGGGAAAGCATCGGAGCAAAGAGGGGAAGAAGCGCACTAGGAGTAGGTTTTACATGAGGTGTTCTGATTGTACAGAAGAAAATTCAGGATAAGGCGAGGGATTGTCGCTATTGTCGGCGAGCCTTATCAAGGCACAAGATATTTGTACATTCGACTCTCGACCTGCTGCAAGAACGAGTCAAAGAGATCGGCGATTCAGATTGACCGCCTCACTCTGCTGCTGCTTGAAGAAGGATCGGCTCGCATGCCTGGTATCTGGGATTCTGCCACCTGTACTTATTTGCAGGCCACGACAGCCGGCCCTCTGGCCCGCCACCTCGGCCTCGCGGAAGGAAGGGCAGAGGTTTCGGGTTCACTCCTGCCCTCCGCACCAATAGACGACGACTAATTCGTCGGTCCGGCTTTCAAGACCTCCTTGCTCACCTGGTCCTCGAACTTCTTGAAGTTCTCGGCAAAGAGCCTGGCGAGCTCTTTTGCCTGCTCGTCGTAAGCCTCTTGGTCAGGCCAGGTGCCACGGGGGTCGAGGACGTGCGAAGGGACGCCGGGGACTTCTTTGGGGACGTGAAGGCCAAAGATGGGATGCTCCCAGGTCTCGATGGCGTCGAGTTCGCCCGTTATCGCCGCCCGCACCATCGCGCGCGTCTCGGTGATGTCTATGCGGTTCCCCACCCCGTAGGGCCCACCCGTCCAACCGGTGTTGACCAGGTAGCAGCGCGCGCCGTGCTCGCGCATCCTCTCGGAGAGCATAGTCGCGTAGACGTTCGGCGGCAGGGGCAAGAACGGCGCCCCGAAGCAGGCCGAGAAGGTGGCCTCCACGTCGCTCTCCATGCCGGCCTCGGTACCGGCGAGCTTCGCGGTGTAGCCCGAGAGGAAGTAGTAGGCGGCCTGCTCGGGGTTGAGGGCGCTTATGGGCGGCAAGACGCCGAAGGCGTCGGCGGTTAGGAAGAGAACGGCCTGGGGGTGACCCGCTATGCCTTCGGGGACGGAGTTCTGGATGTACTCCAGGGGGTAAGCGGCGCGGGTGTTCTCGGTGATGCAATTATCTTCGTAGTCGACCTCGCGGCCCTGACGGTCCACCGGGACGTTCTCTAGCACGCTCCCGAAGCGGATGGCGTGGTAGATCTGGTACTCTTTCTCCTCGGAGAGGTGAATGGTTTTAGCGTAGCAGCCCCCCTCGAAGTTAAAGACGCCCTCGTTGGACCAGCCGTGCTCGTCGTCGCCTATCAGCCTGCGCTCGGGGTCCGCCGAGAGGGTGGTCTTGCCGGTCCCGGAGAGCCCGAAGAACAGCGCCACGTCGTCCTGGCCTTCCTCACCGACGTTCGCCGAGCAGTGCATGGGGAGCACCTCGTGCTCGGTCGGCAGCACGAAGTTCAGAACGCTGAAGATGCTTTTCTTGATCTCGCCAGCGTACTCGGTGCCGCAGATGAGGACGACCTTGCGCGAGAAGTCGAGGCCTATGAAGGTCTCGGACCCGGTCCCGTCCTCCTCGGGGTCGGCGAAGAAGCGGGGCACACAGATGACGGTCCACTCCGGCTCGAAGGTCTCGAGATCCTCCTTCGTCGGACGCCTGAAGAGCTGGCGGGCGAAGAGGGCGTGCCAGGCGTACTCGGTCACTACCTGCACGCTCGTACGGTACCTCGGGTCGGCACCCCCGAAGGCGTCCACGACGTAGAACTCCTCGAGGTTACTCAGGTACTCGGTGGCCTTGCCGAGGATTTCTTCAAAGGCCCGCGTGGAGAAGGGTTTGTTGACGGTGCCCCACTCAACTTTGTCGCGCGTTACGTCGTCCTCGACGATAAAGCGGTCCTTGGGCGAGCGACCCGTGCGTTTGCCGGTCTTGGCAACCAACGCCCCATTCTCGGCGAGCATCCCCTCCCGACGCCTGACGGCAGCCTCGACGAGCCGCGCGGGAGGCAAGTTCTCGTGCACCGCCCCGTAGCCCGTCATCCCGAGCCGCTCTAGAGTCAACTTACGTACCGCTACGTCCATATTATCCCTTTCACCTATTCTAAACGCAGCCTAATCGTCCCGAAAGACCCCGAAGGACCCCGCGACGTTACTGGGCCCCAAGTCTAGCAAACCCCCAACCTATCCGTCGTCGAAAGGAATGACGCGCTATGCTTTCAATGTGCACAACGCCAGCCGCGACAGGTCTCGCAAGAGGGATAGACAGCCGTAAAAGAAGGCCGCAGAAGTGCTCCTCAAGGACTTCGAAGTCAGCGGCACCTCTTCACCCCGAAGAGCAGGTTCAGAAAGGCTCGTCGCGAGGCTCCACCAGGATCTCGTTGATGGCCACGTGCTCGAGTTGCCGGAGGGCATGTACGATCGACGCAGCTACGTCCTGGGGGTCCAACAGACGCGTACCATTGGTTGGAGAGTAACGCTCCACCGCTTCCGCATCGCCGCTCAGCTCGTGCAGGTCGGTGGAGATGTTGCCCGGCTGGATGGTGGTTACCTTGATCCCCGTGCCGGCCGTCTCCAGGCGCAACCGCTACGATACCCCTTCATCGAAGAAAAAAGCCTCTCTACCTTCCAACGGCGCTTGTAGCGCCCCAGCTTGCGCCCGCCCCGCGTCTTGGGCTTCTTCCTGTTCTACGGTGCGAGGCTAGTTATCACGATGCCTTGGCTTCGAAGGTAAGTATCCAGTCGGTCGGGGTTGTAAGCCGCCCGAGCGCCGAGCAGCCGGTCGGGTTTCTCAAAGACGAAGCTAGCCAGCGAAAAAGATTCTAGCTTCTGTGAACCCGCCGTAAGCCTGATAGCGTTATAGCCAAAAGCTCAGAAAGGAGAATCCGATGGGCGCGAAGGAAGGCTGGCGAGGCAGGTTCTTTGAAGACTTCGAGATCGGGGACGTCTACCGGCATCCCCTGGGACGGACCGTCACCACCACGGACAACTCGTGGTTTACCCTGCTTACTCAGAATACAGCTCCTATTCACTTCGACAGCTTCTACGCCTCCCAAACCGAGTTCGGAAAGCCGCTCGTGGATTCCACCTTTACCCTGGCTCTGGTCACGGGGCAGAGCGTCACCGACGTCTCTCAGAACGTCTTCGCCAACCTCGGCTGGGACGAAGTCAGGCTACCCGCTCCGGTCTTCGAAGGGGATACCATCTACTCTCGGTCTGAGGTACTGGAGAAACGGGAGTCCAGATCGCGTCCCGACGTCGGCATCGTCAAGGTCAAGACCGTTGGTTTCAACCAAGATGGGACGGTCGTGATCACTTTCAAGCGCACGATCATGGTCTACAAAAAGGACCAAGCTCCCAAGACCGCCCGCCTCACCCCTGGGGAGCTAATCACCGAAAAGAGCGAACGCGAAGACGGCAACGGCGCGTGAGCTAACCTCTGTTGCCACCGGGGCGTGTTTATCACGCTTGCAAGGTGTAAGACGTTCTCAGCCGATCTTCTGCGCCCGCTCGACAAGGATGGTACACGAGAAGTACGCTTCGAGAAGGCGACCGCAGGCGGACTGCTCGTGAGGATTTGCTACCCATCCTTCCCCTTGGAAGGTTATGCGAGGAATTCATTAGGTCTTGGGAGCGCGGCTTACCTCGTTTCGTAGACAACGACTTCACCAGCCGTGATCTCCGGCGAAAGCGGGAGGATCGACGACAGGTTTTCCTCCACGTAGTTTGCGGCCACCGCGTTGGACTGTTCAGCCT
>JALZFK010000089.1 GCA_030861585.1 Actinomycetota bacterium
GCGTTCGCGGGCCTCGGAGACGCGTTCCTGTACCGTTTCCTGGGCCTCAAAGTAGGTCTCGCGGCCCCGCTCGCGAGCCTCGCCCGCGCGCGAGGTTATGGAGCCCCTGAGCTCTTTGCCGGACTTAGGGGCGAAGAGAATGCCCGCCACAGCGCCAGCCAACCCACCGAGTACGAAAGCCCTGATCCGCTGCTTATCCAGCATCCCGTGTGCCACCTCCCTATCCTTTTTGCGTATTCTAAACGTTTCGCGCCGGGAGCACCGGCCCTTCTTCGACGCTTGTTAATCTCTAGTCCTGAGGCTCGCGCCCGACAGGAGCGAAGGCGACCGTTGCTTTTGGGCCTCCTCGGCCATTCCGGAGACCTGGTTGGTGACGAAGGCAATCGCGGCGTCAGAGGTGGATTCTATTGCTAGGTTCTCGACCGTGTAGATCCCGGAGCGTACAGCGCTCTCGAGGATACAGTCGTGGATCTGGCGTATCTCCTTGAAGTGGGCGATGTACTCCTCGGCCGGTCGGCGCATCGCCGTTCCCAGAGCACGCACGTGGAAGCGGGCGCGGTGGGCCTCCTCGTCCGAGAGGTAGACAACCAGAGGACACACGTTCGGATGGTCCCGGTAGCGGTTCAGGATGATCTCCGGCGCCAGGTGCACGCCCTCTATCACCAGGTTCGTCCCCTCCTTGATGCCCCGCTCCACGATCGCTTCGATCCCGACCGAGACCTGCGAAGCCTGTGCCCGATAGCCGAAGAGCACCCTCTCTTCTTTGGCCACCGGCACCCGGATGTCCTCCGGCTTTATATCGAAGGAGCTCTTGTGGAGTATGGGTAAGAGGTCCGGGCTTATCGCGCGCCGCAAAACCTCGCGGATGGCGTCGGTCCCGATCACGCTCTGGATGTTCAATCGACGGGCGACGTCAGCGGCGAGAGTGCTCGTCCCGACCCCCGTAGCCCCTCCAATGAGGACCACGATCGGTTCGGTCGATTCGCGCAAAATCCGCCACTTATCCAACCTGGAGACGATGAGAGCATCGGTGACCTGCAGCTTCGCCCGAACGCGCGCGAGCACCTCCTCTTCCTCGACCACGAACCTCTCCTCTGCCAGAAGCTCGCCCCGAACCTCGTTTGCTATCCGGTAGGCCAACTCGATCTTAGCGCCTGCTTGGGCCAAGGTCTGGGCCAGGATCCCACGCGAAAACGGGGTCTCCCGTCCCCCCTTGACGATGGTGATTTCTAGCTCGTCCATAGCACCTTCCCCACAAAGCGCATTCGAGACGCCTTGCCTAGCCTCCGAGGATTCGCAAACCCTCGTACTTCCTCCCCCGCCTACGCCTCACCCGGAAAAAGAAGAACAACAAGAACGCGACGAGCGCAAGCGGCAGTACCGGCACGAGTACCGCGACCACACCGCCTACGATCGCCACAACGTCCTCGAAAAAGCTCAAAAAGGGCGTCGAAACCCCCGCCGCGGAGGCCTGAGCCGGTGGCCGTAAGACGGCCTTCAAAACCGCCACCAGGCCCGCTATACCCGCTCCCGCCGCCAGCCCGGGCACAGCCCCGGCATTGAGCCCGGTCTCCAAGGCCGCTGAGAACAGCACGGCGCCCGCGGCGATGCGTACCGGCGTCTGCGCGAAGTCCAGCGTGGGGTCGAGGGCCGGTATCTTGTCCAGAGCGCTCTCCAAAATAGCGAGCACGAGGAGCACCCCGATTACGAGCCCGTCGCCCAGAAGGTCAAACGGTGCTGCAAGCTCGAAGAGCCCGAGTCGGGCAAAGAGGCCCACCAAGGCAAGAGGTAGGTAGGCCCGGACCCCCGCGATAGAGGAGAGACCAACCCCGATTCCGGTCGCAAGGAGTGTTTCCACGGGCTCGATTATAGCGCACTCGGTTACCGGTCCGGGTTGCTCCCCGGTCGCTTCGGCCGACTTCGGGTTCGTAGTCCAGGAGCGCCTCGCCCGCCTTGACGTGGTGGACCCCGGGGCTCTCGCGGATCAGGACGTAAATGTACTCGACGGGAGCCCCTATAGTCTCGTGAACGACGTGCGTTATACGTTGGCCTAGCGTTTGCTTCTCCTCTTCGGTGTGGCCTTCCCGGATGTCACATTGGATGACGGGCACTACGCTCCTCTTTTTCTGCTTGAGTATTTCCCCTACTCGTTACTCCTCAGAAGTCCCCTATGAGTAGGGGATCGAGTACCAGGATCGCCAGAAGAGCACCCCGGCTCACGCGCCACCGTCCGGGACAACTTTGCTAATATTGCGGGGCTTCGGGGCGTTCGAGTGGTTCGGAGGAGATACGTGCCTGAGACCGTAACGATGGACAAGATAGTAGCCTTCTGCAAGCGCCGAGGCTTCGTGTACCAGAGCTCGGAGATCTACGGCGGCATACGCTCCTCCTACGACTACGGACCACTTGGCGTCGAGCTGAAGAGAAACATAAAAGAGGAGTGGTGGCGCCGCACGGTACACATGCGCGACGACGTCGTGGGCCTCGACGCTGCCATTATCATGCACCCAAGGGTCTGGGAGGCCTCTGGGCACGTCGCGGGTTTCAACGACATGCTCGTCGAAAGCCGCACCAGCGGTAGACGCTACCGGGCCGATCACCTCATCGAAGCGGCCACAGGAAGGGAGGTCGAGGGGCTCAGCCCCGAGGAGCTCACGGAGATCATCCAGACCGACGAGCGTATCAAGGACCCGCTGGACGGCGGTCGCGACTTCGCCCCGGTCAGGCCCTTCAACCTGATGTTCGAGACCTATACGGGGCCGGTCAAGGCGCCGGAGAACGTAGCCTACCTAAGACCCGAGACGGCGCAGGGGACGTTTGTGAACTTCAAGAACGTGTTGCAGACTAACCGGGTCAAGGTGCCGTTCGGGATCGCGCAGATAGGCAAGTCTTTTCGGAACGAGATCACGCCGGGCAACTTCATCTTCCGCACCCGCGAATTCGAGCAGATGGAGCTCGAGTTCTTCGTCGAGCCCGGCACGGACGAAGAGTGGCACGAGTACTGGATCGAAGAACGCTTCAACTGGTACCTGGACCTCGGCATGAACCCCGAGAACATGCGCAAGAGGGAGCAATCCGACGAGGAGCGGGCCCACTACGCGATCCGCGGTGTGGACATCGAATACAACTTCCCCTTCTTGGGCGGCTGGTCGGAGCTCGAAGGCATCGCCAACCGCACCGACTACGACCTCA
The DNA here is from genome assembly GCA_030861585.1 of Actinomycetota bacterium. Taxonomy (GTDB): domain Bacteria; phylum Actinomycetota; class Rubrobacteria; order Rubrobacterales; family Rubrobacteraceae; genus Rubrobacter_F. Next base: position 3,193 of record JALZFK010000089.1, read on the forward strand.
AAAAGCACGCGGCCTACTCGGGCGAGAACCTGGCCTATTTCGACCAGACCACGGGCAAGTCTTACGTCCCCTACGTTATCGAGCCCGCCGCCGGCCCCGACCGAATGATGCTCGCCTTCCTCGTCGACGCCTACGCCGAAGAGGAAGTCCGGGGTGAGACGCGTACCGTACTAAAACTCCATCCCCGCCTCGCCCCGGTAAAAGTCGGGGTCTTCCCGCTCACGAAGAAGGATCCGGTGGCGAAGGTGGCTCGGGGTCTCTACGAGAAGCTAAAGGGCGATTACCGGGTCTCCTACGACGACTCGGGGGCCATCGGGCGCCGTTACCGAAGGCAGGACGAGGCCGGCACACCCTTCTGTGTCACGGTGGACTTCGATACGTTAGAGGACAAGCAGGTTACCATCCGCGATCGGGATACCATGGAGCAGGAGCGCGTGCCCCTCGCGACCGTGCCAGACAGGTTGCGGAAGCTGATCTCTGGCTAGAAGATGACGAACCACAAACCTATAGCTCTGTGGGCTGTGCCCCGATCCATCTCCACGGCGTTCGAGCGGGTCTTCGTCGAGCGGGGGGACTTCATGGTCTTCCACGAGCCCTTCAGCGTCTCCTACTACTACTCGACGGAGCGACGGAGCAGCCGCTACGCCGACGAGGAGCCGAAGGAGGAGTACGAGCACGGATGGGTTCTGAAGGAGATCCTGACGCTTGGCGACAAGCCCGTCTTCATAAAGGACATGGCCTACCACGTGGCGGGCTTTATGACGCCGGAGTTCGTCCGAAACTTCCGCAATACGTTCATCATCCGTGAGCCCCGGTACGTCCTGGCGTCGCTTTACGAGATGTGGCCAGACTTCACCTTCGAAGAGGCGGGCTACGAGGATCTCTATCGCCTCTTCGGATACGCCACCGAGGAAGGCCAGAAGCCCATCGTGGTGGACGCCTCGGACCTCTCGGAGAACCCAGAAAGGTTAGTGGCTGCCTACTGCAAGAAGCTCGGTATCCCGCACAAGCCGGAAGCCCTCTCCTGGGAACCCCGCGAGATCCCGGAGTGGCGAATGTGGGAAGGCTGGCACGACGAGGCCCAGCAGAGCACAGGTATAGGCAAGGCCTCCCGCGAAGAAGTAACGCTCCCGAGCGAGCTAGAAGCTGCCTACGAACACTGCCTGCCCTATTACGAAGCCCTCCACGAAAAACGCCTGCGCCCCGCGGAGGCGCCGGAGTAGATCAGGAACCTTCAGCAGCCGCCGTTATGCAATAACGAATCAGCAGCGAGTCACGCCTCGTTCTTCGGCTTTCGCTCGGTTTCCATACCAGACCCTTCCCTAAGACTCCCGTGTCTGGTTCGCAGCATCGATCCAAGGCTGCACGACGCCACGGTTGTACTGTGCCCACTGCTTGGCGCCCTCGAGCGGGTCGCCCGCCTCGTTGATCGTGTACTCCAGGTCGTTGATCTGATCCTCGTTGAGCGTCAGCGCCTTCATGAAGGCGTAGGCTACAGGGTCGTCGTCCGGGAGGTCCTCGTTGACGATCATCGTCATCCGCGCCGGATCGTTCAAGTCGCCCAAAGCGTCCTCCGGGTCATCGAGCAAACGCAAGTTGTACCTCTGGTTCATCCAGTGCGGCGACCAGGCGATAAAGGCGAAGTCTTCACCGCTGCTGTAACGATCCTCGACCTCGGCGAGCATGCCAGCCGTGCTCGACTCCACGTACTCTTGCTCGAGTTCGTAAGTCGGTATCACTTGGTCGTGCACCCTCTGCGAGATCACCGCATCCCGCTCGATGCCATAGATCTCCCGAATGCTGGTCTGGTTGAGCTGAGGGATGCTCTGGATGTTCACGTAACTCGGGACCGCTATACCGAAGCTGGTTCGGCCGTGGAACCAGGGGTCGAGCAGCACGACGTCGTCTTGGACAGCATTCAAAAGCTGCTGATGGTTCGGTAACCATACATCCTGAAACGCATCCAGGTCGCCGTCACCCACGCCCTCGAACAAGTTAGCAACGCCCAACGTCCTAAGCTCGACGCTCTCGTAACCGAGTTCGTCCTCCAGCAACACCTTCGTCAGGTTGGAGACCGCCACGTTCTCGTCCCAACCTACGTCGCCTATGATGAGCCTCCTGTTCTCCGAGGAGCCGCCGCAGCTTACCGCGAAAGTTACCACCATGAGCAAGAGACCCGAAAGCGCCACCCTGACAAATCCACCGCCTCTGCTCATATGCCACATCCTTTCGCTCGCTACCGGCACGAGAAACCGGAAAAGCGAGGAGCGGCGCCCTATCTGGAGGGCACCGCCCCGAACGCTTCGCGGCGCGGTGGTCACGCCTCGTTCTTATTATCGTCTGGTTTTCCCGCTTGGGTCCTCGCCCTCTAAGACTGCCGTGCGTTCTCCGCGGCGTCGATCCAGGGCTGCACGGCGTTGCGGTTGTTCTCGTCCTCCAACCAGGTCCTCGCTGCTTGCGCATAATCTTGAGGGTTGATATTCTCTATCTCGTTGATCTGATCCTCGGTAAGCGTCAGCGCCTTCATGAAGGCGTAGGCTACGGGGTCATCGTCCGGGAGGCCCTCGTTGACGATCGTCGAGATCGTCGCCCCATCGTTCAGATCACCAAGGGCGTCCTCTGGGTCCTCAAGATACTTAAAATCGTACCTCGCGTTCATCCAGTGCGGCCGCCAGGGCACAAAGGCGAACTCCTCCTGATTGTTATAACGGCTGTCTACCTCGGCGAGCATGCCCGCTGTGCTCGACTCCACGTACTCTTGCTTAAGACCGTACGTCGGTATGACGCTGTCGGGTATCCTCTCCGAGATCACGGCGCCCGGCTCGATACCGAGGATCTGGGTGAGGTTGGTGTTGTTGAGGTCGGGGATGGTGTTGACGTTCGTCATATAGGTCGGCACGCCTATACCGAACTCGGTCGTGCCCTGGTACCAGGGGGCGAGCTGCACGACATCGTTTTCGACCTGGCTAAGCTGGGCCTGGTGATTTGGCAGCCACATGTCCTGGAACGCGGCCAGGTCGCCGCTACCCACGCCCTGGAACACGGGACCGAGTTCGAGCTCCTGGAGCCGTACCTCCCCGTAGCCGAGCTCCTCCTCCAAGAGTATCTTCGTCAGGTTCGCGACCACGGCGTTCTCGTCCCAGCCGGTTGCGACACCAAGCACGAGCTCTCTGTTCTCCGGCGAACCTCCACCGCCGCAGCCCGCCGCGAGGATGCCCACCACGAGCGCGAGGATCGCTGCCAGAAGCTTTCTACTTACCTTCATCTACCTTCCCGTTCTAGCCAACAGGCTTCCGTGGTACCTCTAAAAGACCTACGTCCGCGCGTTCGTGCTGGACCAATGCTCCTTCTTCGCGTCGCCTCCCTGTTTCTCGAGTTCGGGGGCGCCAGGATGGGAGGGGTCATCGGGACCCGGCCCCCGTCCCAGCTCCCACACCAACCTCCGTATCGGCCTCCGCGTCGCCTTCGGCGTCATCCGCCTGCGGATCGGGACGGCCCTTGGTGCGCGGGAGGAGCTTGGAGATTCCACGCTTACGCTTCCTGCCAGACGGCCTACGGCCAAGGTTCCTTGTAACCCGGTCGAGGTAGATGGCGATGATTACGATCCCCACCCCGCCGATAAACGCCCTACCCACGTCGAGCTGGCTGAGGCCCCGAACCACGGTCTCGCCCAAGCCCCCAGCCCCAACCAAGGCGGCGATGACCACCATCGAGAGGGCGAGCATAATCACCTGGTTGACGCCGGCCATGATCGTCGGCAAGGCCTGCGGCAGTTCGACCTTGCGCAAGGTCTGCCAGGGCGTCGCCCCGAAAGCTTGGGCCGCCTCGACGGTATTCTTAGGCACCTGCCGGATACCGAGCAGCGTCAGCCTCACGGCGGGGGGCGCCGCGAAGATAACTGTCGCGACTAACGCCGGTCCAGCGCCGAGGCCCAAGAACACAACCATCGGGACCAGATATACGAACGCGGGCATCGTCTGCATGATGTCGAGCGTGGGCCTCGCCGCCGCCTCGAATACGCGCGACTTGGCAGCGAGTATGCCTAGCGGCACCCCTATGATGAGTGCGATTACGGTCGACGCTAAAACCAGTGCCAAGCTGAGCATCGACGCCTCCCAGAGCCCGAGGCTCACGAGCAGCAGAAAACCCAGCAGCGCGAAGAGCGCTACCCGCCAGCCGGACAGCAGATACGCTATGACCACGAGCAAGGCGATCATCACCAGCACCGGCGGCGCGGTTAGAAGGGCCTCAAATCCGCCGACGAAACCGCCGATCGCATCCTTCACGAAATCGAAGAAATCGTCGATGACCTTGACGTGCTGTATATAGCGGACGAAGCTAGAGGTCCAATCGTCGAGCGGGATCTCCGGGATGAGGTTCTGCTGCAAGAAAGCCAGCATCCTTAACGCTCCCCGCCCGTCTCTTGCCCAGCTTCGTTGCCGCGCAGGACAGCGCCCTCGGGACGCCCGCCGTTGCTCCCCACGCCGCTGAAGTCTGTGGGCTCCTCGCCAGTCTGTTCGGTGCTCGTGGTGAGGCCCGCTATAAGGGATCCCTGAACGACGAGGCCTTCGAGGCGCTGGTTCTCATCCACGACGCACACGGGCGCGTCCCGCTCCACGAAAAACGGCAGTATCTCGCGCAGCCACGTGCCTCGCTCGACTTTAGGCATCGTCGTGTCTATCGCTACCCTGAGCTCCCGCTCGTCACGTTCGACGAGCCGGGCTACCTCCTCGACCTCGCAGACGCCAACCAAACGCCGCTCGTCGTCCACAACAGGGATGAAGTACAACCCGGCCTGCCTCATCCGCCTCAAGACGACCGTAGGGCCCTCGCTCGGATACGCAATGTCGCTCGGGGTGATCATGACGCTCTCGGCAGTGCGGACCTTGGCGTAGTCGACGTCCTCGACGAAGCGCTCGACGTACTCATCGGCGGGCTCGCGCAGGATGTTCTCGGGGGTGCCGAGCTGCACGATCTCGCCATCCTTCATGATCGCTACCCGGTGTCCGAGCCTCAAGGCCTCGTCTAGATCGTGCGTCACGAAGACGACCGTCCGCTGGACCTCGCCTTGGATATCTAGGAAAAGGTTTTGCATGTCGCGCCGAATGAGCGGGTCCAGAGCCGAGAACGGCTCGTCCATAAGCAGGATCTCTTGCTTGGTGGCCAAAGCCCGCGCGAGCCCTACCCGCTGCTGCATACCGCCGGAGAGCTCCGCGGTCATCTTGTTGCCCTGTCCGTGAAGGCCCACCAGTTCGAGCGCCTCCTCGCCAGCCTTACGTCGCTCCAAACCGGAGGTGCCCTGGATCTCGAGGCCGAAGGTCACGTTATCGAGGACGGTCCGGTTTGGCAGGAGGCCAAAATGTTGGAAAACCATCCCGATCTTGCGGCGTCTCACCGCCCTGAGCTGCTTGGTCGACATCTTAGAGATGTGATCGCCGTCCAGGTATACCTCGCCCTCGGTCGGGTCGATGAGGCGGTTGATCAACCTGAGCAGGGTGCTCTTCCCGCTCCCAGAGAGGCCGATGATCACGAAGATCTCGCCCCGCCTAACGTCTAGGTTCGCGTCGTAGACTCCGATGGTCGAGCCAGTCGCGCGCTCGACCTCGGCCTTGCTCCTGCCGGAGCGCCGCATCTCCAACGCCTGCTGGGCGCGCCGCCCAAAGACCTTCGAGCAATCCTCTACCCGAATGATCTGCTCGCGGTCCTTAACATCAGCTTCCGTGGTTCTCCTCCTCTACTAGCTCACAACATATGCTCGTAGATCACTTCGCTTGAGGGTTACGCGCAACCCCGCCGCTGCTCGCCTACAAGACAATGCTCACGACCCACGTACACCCGGCCGTAAATCGCTATGATACTTCGCTCACCATACCCGTTCAACCGATTTTAGGCTAATGACGCTTCAAGCCGCCGCATCACCATGCGTACGAATGCCCTTCATACGGACAGACCGTCCCATCCGTGCCCCAGAGTTGCGTCGCCGTCCCAGGAATAACGACTTCTGTCGGAACGGTATTGTTCTCCGAGGTTCGCCGTTATACGGCACGTACGCCTCGCATAAACAGTTTACCCCTCGCCGAGTCATGGTATCCCTTTTGTGAACCACGGCCGGGGTACAACCGGAGTGATTTTGAGCTTCGTTTGCGCAAGCCTTTTGTTGAGGAGGAGCGTATGAGCGAGAGGTTCGATAGGGAAGATGGGCTAGACACGAGTTGGGCGCCTCCGGAGTACTCGTCTTGATCCTCATGTTCGTCGGGGGTGCCCTCGGCGGTCAACGGGGCGCGAGCACCGCCCGCCAACGCCCGTAACGGAGGCACAAACACACAGCCTACTCTAGCCTACTTGCTCTAGAAATTCTTCGTCCGCGAGACCGACACGCCGGAGTAGAGCATGGAAGGCATGCCTTTAGTGCGTTAGACTAAGTCTCCCATGCGCCTGTAGCTCAGGGGATAGAGCAAGGGTTTCCTAAACCCTGTGTCGGAGGTTCGAATCCTTCCAGGCGCGCTCGTAGAAATAGCCGCTTTGCAGCGAAAACTGTGGACTGGGCATCCCGCTTTTTCGGGCCGCATTCTCTTTTACCACTACCCGTACCACAATGGCGTTTTAGAAGGAACCGGAGAACCGTTCGCCGAACCTTTGCATCGCCTCCCGCTGCATATGCGGCGCGACGTGCGAGTAGGTGTCCAGCGTGAGGGCGATCCGAGAATGACCCAGGATTTCTTGCAAGGTCTTCGGGTGTTCGCCGGATTCGAGCCAGAGGGTGGCGAAGGTGTGCTTGAGGTCGTAGGGCCTGATGTCCGGCAGATTCGCCTTCCTTAGGAGCGGCTTGAAATGCCTGCGATTGAGGTTGTTGTGGCTCATCGGAGTTCCCGTACTTGAGGGGAAAGCCAGACCGTAGTCTTCCCAAAGCGTCCCGGCCCACACCTATGTGTTTAGCCCCCTCATTAATCGGGTATACTTTAATTAGAGCAGGCAAGCGAGTCAGCTCGAAAGGAGGCGAAGTCCGATGGATTCGTGACTTCGATTCCAGAGAAGGCCCCCGGATAGATCGCCCGGGGCCTTCTCTATGTCTCGTGGCGGGTCGGAGTCCCTATATCGAGGGCTCCGGTTTTTTGCTATTGAAACCAACTGAGCGGTTCGTAAACTCAGCTTCCCATGTCTGGTACGCATGTGGGCAGTATCGAGGGGCCGGTCCTCCCTAACTCCCCCGGCCCTTCGTTTCTGCTACGATGCTCAGATCATTAGTAAGGGCCGGGATTTCTCGTGTGCAGGCCTCCCCGGCCCTTTTGCTTTGTTCTTAAGGGAACCTTAACCGAGAACACGCCCTCCCGTAACACGCCTTAGCGGCCCATTTCGTAGACTCTACTCATCAACTTCTTCAAGGCCCGAGCGTGCACCCCCCTCGCATGCCCCGGGCCTTTTCTATGCAGGGGAGCGGTTTGTAGAATCAGGCTCCCACATCCGTACCGGATGTGGTCATCATCGAGGGGCGGTCCTATTCCTGCTATTCCGCCAGCCCCCCGTCTCTTTTGCCGGGTGTAACCTCGAGCGTATGGTGTGCGTCTAAGTAGGTGTCCGCTTAACAGGGAGGATAACAGGGAGGAACAGGGAGGGGCCGGGGCTTCTCCCACTCTCCCCGATACCCTCTTATATATCTGAGGAGGTTTAGCACGGCTGGGCGGGTGAGGAAGCGGCTTCTAATCGGGCTTGTGGTGATAGCGGCGCCGTTCTTTAGGCGAAGGTTTCGACAGCGTCGTCGGAGAAGGACGCAAGAAGAAAACGCTCGGCGGGCAGCCTACAGTCCCTAGTAGCGATAGGCCCTCCTGGGCCAGGGTTAACGCCGCGATGGACGGGGGTAACCTTAGAATGTCGTCCTGTGTGCGGGGACCGGGATTTCTCACCTTACACGCTCTTTTCAGTTCCGGTCCCTTGCTTTAACGGTGGAGCACGTGGGGTCCTGGACCGGGGCTAGCCGCTTTTCGCACGCTTGATACTTTGTCGCAACATTATTTGATACACATCGTAGTAGCAAACGAGTGTGGAAAGCTACCGCTTGCCTCAAAGCTCTGCAAATGGGCACAAACGAATTTCTGACAAGGAACATTCCCTAAGCGGCGATATTGCGTACGTCGTTAAAGACAACGAAAGAGGCTGTTGCATTTTGTATAAGTTCACTACCGCCGGAAACATCGTGGAATTGACCGAGGGTGGCGACCTTTGTTGCCCTGATTTCTCGCCGTCAGGTGACACGATCGTCTATTCACAAAGGGGGGGCTCTACTCAATACCCTCAGATGGGGGAACCCCCACACAACTAACCACCCATATCGGTGGCTTGTACCCTCGTTACTCGCCCGATGGCAGTACCATTGCCTTTTACACCTCTGAAGGCATCCGCTTCATCCCTTCCACGGGTGAGCCCGTAGCATTCCCGATAGAGCCCCCGCTCCCAGTACTAAACCCCGACGAGGACATGGATGCGGGATTTTTTTCTTGGTCACCCGATGGCACATCGATAGCTAACGATGCTAACCACCTTACTGAAATTCACGCGCGGCGCCTATATCCTGGAGGCGAACCTATCCCAGGATTTATTACATTGCTTAGATGCCATGAGGTTGGCTTAGCTCGTTGTTACGATCCAGCTTACTCACCCGGCGGCAGCAAGATCGCCTTCATAGGCGAGCGGGAAGGGCCCGCCGATGCTGAGGTCTACGAGATGCCTTCTACTGGAGGCCTCCCCCTTCTCCAACTAACTGACAACGAATACCACGACGCTGAGCCCGACTACTCGCCTGATGGCCGCAACATCGTCGTATCACGCCGACAACCGCCGTTGCCCCCGGATCCTTTCAAGCCACCAGGGTATGGCCCCTGGCACATCATTGTGGTTTCCTTAGGCCCGGAAGGACCAGAAGGGGAATCTTCTTTTACATATCTCCTCGAGGAGTTGGTGGCCAACAATCAGCACTGGACTCCTGACTGGCAGTCGATAGGGTTCCAATACGGGCCTCCAGGAAGCGTCAGCACACCTAAGGCAGAGACGTATTCAGGCAAGCCAGGAATCTTGCCAAAAACCGGGGGCATCGGTAGCAGTAGCATCGCACTGTACGTGCTGGGCGCCTGCGCTCTGTCGGTGGTTGCTAGAGCCCTCCTACGCCGCCGTTGAAAGAGCTCGCCGCGCCTTCGAAAGAGCGGTACTTACTTACTCAGTGGAATTCCGAGAGCGTATTTCCTCGGAAACTCGTGATCTTTTAGTAGCGTCTACGCTGCCCGCGAGCGTCGGTAAACCAGAGGGCCATAAAACGTCCCGCCGCGGATATAAGCGGGCTATCAGTCTGAACCCAATGCGTCTCTAACTCCATTAAGGCTAAACGGGCGGCAGCTTCCTCGCTTAACTCAGGAAACTCTTCTTTGAGATCGCTTGCCCGAACCTCCGCCGTGTCACGGGTTGGCACCTCATCCCTTTCCGCGGCCAGCTTTCGTCGAAATAGCTCACGCATACGCGTCAGCTGCTCACGGGTGTACATGTAATTTATTCTACCCCCCGAACAACCTCCACCAGAACCCTTTGGAGCGCTCAGCCATAGTAGCCACGCTCTTCGAGGAGCTTTATGTCCGCCCACTCTTTGGAGAATGCGAACCGCCCGTCCTCTGGGAAGCGGAATAGGTCATGCTCCTCGCCATAGACGAACTCCGAGGTGCCCTCGTTCAACCACACCATCTCTAGCTCGTAGAGGGTTTCGGCCCCTCTACGCCGACGTTCCCGGTCGGTACCAAACTCACGCATCAACCACCAAACAAACGCTTCCAAAAACCTTTAGAGCGCTCGGCCTCCAGTTCCTCCCGGAGCCTATCGGCCTCCTC
>JALZFK010000092.1 GCA_030861585.1 Actinomycetota bacterium
TCGCTGTGCGCGAGGACAAAGTCATCCGTCCGGACGGCGAGCCGGGTATTTACGGTGTGGTGCACTTTAAGAACATTGCCGTGGGCATTCTCCCGATCGAGGGAGACCACATTTATCTTGTGGGTCAGTACCGTTACCCACTCGAGCAATACTCCTGGGAGATACCGGAAGGCGGCTGTGCGAGAGGCGAAGAGCCTTTTCGCGCCGCTCAACGCGAGCTGAGAGAAGAAACCGGCCTCGAAGCCAAACATTGGCGGCTGCTCGGAGAAGCATATCTATCTAATTCCGTCGCCGATGAATACGCGGTGTGGTTTCTTGCCAGCGGACTTGTTCCCGGCGAACGGCAACCCGAAGGTACGGAAGCTCTCGAGGTCCGCCGCCTTCCGCTGCGCGAAGCCTTGGGTATGGCGCTCGGCGGGCAAATTACCGACTCGCTCAGCCTTATGGCCTTCATGAGTTATATGCTTGAACGTTCTGCCGACGGATCATGTACGTTGCAACCGACCAAAACGACCCACGCTTGAACGAGAGTGGAATAGCGAGGGTGTGCGCCCTCGCTGGAGGGGTAGGCGGCGCGAAGTTGGCCGCCGGGCTCCAGGCGGTGCTTTCCCCCGGCGACCTCTCGGTTGTCGTCAACACCGCCGACGACTTCGACCTCTGGGGCTTGCGCATTTGTCCCGACCTCGACACGGTGATGTACACCCTCGCGGGCCTCGCCAATACCGAGACCGGCTGGGGCGTCGCGAACGAGTCGTTTGCCGTCCTCGCCATGATCTCGGCCTACGGCGAGGATACTTGGTTCAAGCTCGGCGATAAGGACCTCGCGACCCACATCTTACGTACACAGCGGCTCCGCTCTGGGAGGCGTCTAACGGAAGTCACCGCTGGGCTCGCCGCCGCGCTCGGGCTAAGAAGCACTCTCTTACCAATGTGCGACCAACCCGTTTCGACCGTGCTGAAGACGCGCGCGGGACTGTTGGATTTTCAGGAGTACTTTGTCCGTCGCGGTCAGAGGGACGAGGTTTTGGGCGTAGAGCTACGCGGGATAGACAGGGCTTGTATCCCGGCAGGGGTTGCCAGGGCGATCGCCGAAGCGGAGGCAATCGTTTTGTGCCCTTCGAACCCCGTCGTGAGCATCGGTCCGATCCTCGCCGTGCCCGGAATGCGGGAGCTTTTGGCAAACTCCTCTGCGCCGAAAGTCGCGGTGAGCCCCATCGTGGGTGGGCAGGCGATCAAAGGCCCGGCGGATAGGATGCTTCGCTCCTTGGGGCACGAGGTTTCGGCCGTAGGTGTAGCCCGATTGTACGCGGGTATAGTCGATGGGATGGTGATAGACCGGATAGACGAGGGAGGGGAGGAGCACATTTCGGCGCTCGGGATGCGAGTATTCGCGACAGACACAGTGATGCGCGACGAGGCGGGTCGGGAGTGTCTCGCGCGAGAGGTACGGCACTTCTGCTTGAGGTTGGGGGTGCGATGACGCTTTTCGCGGTGGTGCCGGTGAAGCACCTCGTGGGAACGAAGAGCCGGCTCAAGCCGATACTAAACGCGCCGGGCAGGGCCGGGTTGACGATATACATGATGAAGAAGGTCCTCACGGCGGTTCAGGAGGCAGACGTCGAGCGTGCCTGCGTGGTGAGCCCGGATCCAACGGTGCTCTGCTTGGCCGAGGAAGCGGGCGCAACGCCGCTCTTGCAGAAGAGCCGGGGCCTGAACCCGGCGCTCGAGGAGGCCCGGGAGTGGGCGGTGACCGAGGGAGCGTCGGCCCTGCTGGTCTTCCCGGCCGACCTGCCGCTCTTGCAGACGTCGGATGTCGAGGCGATTCTGGCGGCGGTGGAGGAGGCTGAAGAGCCGCTCGCGGTGGTTTCGCCAGATGCTACGGGTGCGGGCACGAACGCACTCTTGTTACGTCCTCCGGACGCTCTACCGTTCATGTTCGGACCACACAGCTTCAATGCTCACCTGAACACGGCCCAGGAAAAAGGGCTCGCAACCCGGGTATGCGAGCGAACCCGCATCGCTTTCGACATCGACACCGCCGACGATCTGGCGCGGTTCAACGCGCCCCCGGAAGTTCTCACAAACGAGCGGCCTCCGGGGGTGCTACGGGTGCTGCCTGTGGGCGGGATTCCCGAGGTCCAGTCCGGCGACGATTTGGCGGCCCTCATCTCTGGGGCCACGGGAAACGACTTTCTCGAAGCTGGCGACGTCGTAGTGGTGACGCATAAGGTTGTGAGCAAAGCCGAGGGGCGTCTGGTAGATCTCGGCACCGTCGAGCCGTCCGCCTTGGCCAAGGACTTCGCCGCCCGTTACGACAAGGATCCCCGCCAGATCGAGGTCGTTCTTCGCGAAAGCCGGCGCATCGTACGCATGGACCGCGGCATCATCATCTCCGAGACGCACCACGGCTTCGTCTGTGCGAACGCCGGCGTCGACGCCTCTAACGTCCCCGGCAGCGATACGGTCTGCCTTCTCCCCCGGGACCCTGACGCCTCCGCTTGCCGCTTGCGCGACGCCTTGGCCACCAGCGTGGGAACTGACCTCGCGGTTGTGGTCTCCGACTCTTTCGGACGGCCGTGGCGGCAAGGCATCGCCAACGTCGCCATTGGTGTCGCAGGTATGGACCCCTTGGCCGATTACCGGGGCCACAAGGACGCTCACGGTCGCCTCCTCGATGCCAGTATCCTGGCGGTAGCCGACGAGCTGGCCTCGGCCGCCGAACTCGTCATGGGCAAGACCGCGGATATACCCGTCGCTGTGGTGCGCAACTATCCATACAAGAAGGGCCATGGTGCCGGCCGGGATCTGCTTATGGAGCCCGAGAGGGACCTGTTCCGGTAAGGGCTGGCGGGTTTGGTGCCCACTTTTTTAGGGAATATTTGCTAAATCCGACAAAAAATGTCGTGTTTAGCGTTGACGGAGGCGTGGATGTTGCTTACCATCTGTGACGTGGAGCTACGAAGCACACGAGAATTTCTACCGGGAAAGGTTCTCGGCTCTATAACGCGCGTACGATGTAGCGTTTGTTGCGGCGTCCGCGGCTGATTCTCGCCTAACTCTTCGGGCGGTCAACGGTTTTTATCTTTCCTCTTGGGAAGGAGTGTAATGTTTAAAGCTCTAACATCTTCGCGACGAGACGTAGTCCCAAGCCCCCAAGAGCTCTCGGCTGTCAACAGGCGCCTGGAGGGCGCCTCGCCGATGGAGATACTCCGGTGGGCGGTCAAGACTTATGGTGAGGGACTCGCGCTCTCGGCTTCGTTCGGGGGGCCAGAGGGGATGGCTCTCTTAGACATGCTACACCGCATTACGGACGAGGTCACGGTCCTCACCATAGACACGGGTTTCCTGTTCAAGGAGACCCTCGAGTTTCGCGAGAAAGTCATGAGGCACTACGAGTTGCCTCTCGTGGTCTTGAGGCCGGAGCTTTCGGTCGAGGAGCAGGTCAAGCGTTACGGTGAGCAGCTAAGGACATGCACCCCGGATCTCTGCTGTCAGGTTCGTAAGATCCAGCCCCTAAAGAAGGGGCTCGAGCGCTACGACGCGTGGATGACCGGGATCCGCCGGGAGCAGACCCCTCAGAGGGCGAACACGCCCATCGTGTCTTGGGATAGCCGCTTCGGCGCGGCCAAGCTCGCCCCGTTTGCTTTCATGAAGGAGGAGTGGGT
>JALZFK010000136.1 GCA_030861585.1 Actinomycetota bacterium
TGATCTATGGAGACCGCCGGTGAGAGGCCATCTATGTGATCCACGTCGGGCTTGTCCATCTGGCCAAGGAACTGCCTCGCGTAGGCGGAGAGGCTCTCGACGTACCGCCTCTGGCCCTCGGCGTAGATGGTGTCGAAGGCGAGCGAACTCTTGCCGCTCCCGGAGAGACCGGTCACGACGACCATCACGTCGCGCGGCAGGGAGACGGTTATGTCCTTCAGGTTGTGCTCGCGTGCCCCCCGCACGACGATCTGGTTCTCAGCGATCTCCGGTTGCCCCTTCTTCGGAGTTTGCTTTCACAAAAGTATACGGCCCCCTTGAGGGAGGCCAAGTGCGAAAAACGCTTGCCAGATTTTACCATTCAATCGCCGCTCTTTATGTTGGCGCGACATGTACCAGAGGTCGGGGCAAGCAGCGTTACCCCAACAGGTACGCTCGAAACCGGACCGGTGCGGTTCTGCGGGCCGTCAGACAAGCCCAGCCCGGTCGATTGGCCTATTACTCTTCCTACCGGAAGCTGCATTTTTGGCCTTCTGTCCAAGGTATTCGTGCCGCTCTCGTGCCTAGAATGCCACCGTAAGGACCTACTACCGGGGATTAAGAGTCCCCACAACCAAGAAAGGAGACGCACGGTGGCGTGGGAATGGCAGGTGTGGCGGTGTTTCGACGATATAAGGGAGACCTTCGAAGAGAAGGGCTGGGGGTCTAGTTTCGCCGGGCGCAACGACAACGGGGTGATGCCGCTTCTGGCAGTGTCCGGCGACCACTGCGTCACGTTCTTCAAGAGGGACCCTGGCACGGGCGAATGCTGGTTCGAGCTGCGCGACAAGGTTCGACGCAAGATGCTGTTCGTACACGGCACGCAGAATATACCCACCCCGGAGCAGGCTGCGCGGCTGCTCACGGACCATGGTGGCCCATTGTACGAAATAGCCGATCCCGACGGCCGCCCTATGTACGGCCTGCCAGTGGCGCCCATGGTGGAAGCTAGGTGACCGTTAAGCCGGCGCTCTCAGGGGTGTTAGTCCGGCAGAACAAAGAAATTAATCAGCACGAGCTGCGTGCGACTGCTTCGCCCGTTATGCCTGCTAGCCGTCCAATTCCCGACCTACTCGTTACTCGGCTTACCCACAGGTGGTTCATGCCGGGAGCACCGAAATGGCGCTCTCCTCTTTGGGACGTCAGTAACGCCCTGTCCGAGAGGCCAAGCGGATGTCGACTTTCTCGAAATTTTCCGCCCATCCACCGTTCGTCGTATATATTAAGTCTCGTACGTACCGAAGATAGGCCGCGTTTGGAGACAGATGATCCTTAAAGAGCTGCTCAACGCCTTTGCCGAGGAACTTGGTGGGCGGCGCCTGGCGCTGGGCGAACCGGGGCACCCCGTCAAAGGCCTGGCGGTGGACGAGGAAGCCGACGGTTGGCTCAGCCCTGAGGAGGTCGTCGTGACCGACCGCAAAGAGCTCGGTCCTAAGTTCCTGGCCGCCGTTGCGCAAGGGGGCGCGTCCGCGGTCGTATGGCGCACGGAGAGCGAGCCTTCGGAGGAAACGGTGCGGCAGGCCCAAGAGCTCGGACTCGGGCTCCTGGCGTTGTCTCCTAGCGTACCGCTGCGCGCGATGCTCTCCTTGTTCACGCGGAACGTCGAAGGAGAAGGGCTCTTGCGGTATTCCCACGACGCGGCGCAAGCCCTGATCGAGAGCGCGGGTGGCGAGGCCTCCGTGGCGAAGCTGGCCGGCAGGCTCGCGGGCCTCTTGGGACGCTCCGTGGTGGTCGAGGACCCGGTAGGGCGCCTCGTCGCCGGCGGTGACCCAGCGAATGGATCCGGGTCGGAGGCTTTGATCTCCAACCTGGAGACACACGGGTTGCGGGCCTCGAGGGGATCAGGCGTGGAGGAGACCCGTCGCGAGCGTCGCGACCGCTATGCCCGCCTACCGAACGGCTTCCTCTCGGTGACGGTCGAGCGGTGGCGGATCGAGGAGACGGAGCTTTTCTGGATGCCCATCGGCGCCGGGGGGCCCGCCGGTTACCTGTGGGTAGACCTTGCGGACCGTCCCCTACGCCCAGAGGACGTGGTGGTTCTCTACTGGGCCGCACGAGCCTTAGAAGCCGAGCTCGGCAAGGAGCGGGTACGGCTGGAGACCGAGCTCGGCGTTCGGGGGGACTTCGTCGACGACGTCATAAG
>JALZFK010000197.1 GCA_030861585.1 Actinomycetota bacterium
TTATAGAAGAGGTACACGACCTTAGACGAGAGATGGGGCAATTTGAGATACATAGAAGCAGCATTACCGAGCAAAAAGGAGCATTGCAGAATGAGGAAACTACTCAGGCGCTTAGAGCACTGCAAGCGGAAGGACCATATCTGAACGGATAAGTAGCCTTGAAACCCAGGTAGTTTCTCTAGCGGCGTACGCAGACACACAGCCACATGCTCGGCGACGTTCTTTCTGGACAAGTTTGGCGTACAACCTTGCATTTTTCCTATTTGGGGGCGTTGTAGTCTTCGTGACTCTAACTCTTGTCGGGCTTTAACTTTACTCAGCGCTTATACTTCTCTTTCGAAGCTCTCATCACGCAGCTTCCTGCATAACCATTCACGCTGTGGATAACCCTGAGCAAGGTCCTACACGCCCCGGTCCAGGAAGCTATGTCGGCGGAGAATATTCACCCAGCTGGATAACCATACGGTCGGTTGCTATGTTCGTGTGGTCGAGTTTCCGAGAAGGCAAAGTATCGGAAACTCACTGCTTTCCGAAGTTACAAGCCTCATAGCCCCGGTCCAGTACCCCCAGGTGCTCCACCATTAGGAGGACCGGGGCTATCGGCAATAGAGAAGGGGCTAGGAGAAGGTGTGCGGGAGGTCGACAGCCTGCCCCCTGTGCACAATCCTAGGCGTTTAGGAGATCTAATGTCTGGGGACGAACTAGAAACCGTATCTATCCCAAGGAGTGAGTCCCGTGATAAGACGACTAGGCGTCTTTGTGGCATTAGCATTTGTTATGATCTTCAGTGCAGCTGCGTGTGGTCAGGAAATCAATGTCGAACAAGAAAAAGATGACGGAGAACAAACGACGGTCGACCAGCAACAGGACCAAGACCAGCCCCAACAGCAGCAACAACCGCCACAGAACCAAGACCAGCCGCCACAGCAACACCAGCAACCCCCGCAGGAGAAACAACAAGACGGGGCAGAGGCACAAGTAGACCTGCAATAGCTGTGAACACAGCCTAGTAGTTCGCATAAAGGAGGGCCGGGGGTATGCACACGAGAAAACCCGGCCCTAGCTAACGACTCGAGCATCCTAGCAGAAAAGAAAAGGGGGATAGTCTAGAAGGCCACCCCCAGCAGGTGAAGGAGGAGGACGACCGCCCATCCCAGCACGCCGAAGATGGCCACGATGAGCACGGTTACGATGTTGATGGGGATGTCAGGCTCGATGAGTAGGTTCGTCAGGAAGAGGAGGATGAGCCCGAGGATCGCGTTGACTATGAACACCACCATTTTTTCCGGCCTCCTTTGTTCGACGTGCCCCTACGCACCGCCTTAGATGGGAAGGGAACCAAAATCGTTACAGTCCAAGCCGCCTCGCACGAAACAGGGCCGGAGCCCCCGGAGAGGACCCCGGCCCTTTACACGAGCGGTTATGCTCTCACTCGCCCATCAGCTTGTCTTTGGCTTTGTCTATCAACCCCTTCTCCCCCTCTTCCTCCTGCTGGCCCTCCTGCCCCATGGCCTTCTGGATCAGCTCGGGGGCGCTCTGCTCGGCGATCTGCGCCGTCTCCTCCTCCCGGAGGTTCTCGTTGAGCAGGTTCACGACCTCTTGCTGCCCCATCTGCTGCGCGCCGGTGACCAGGGCCCGGTAGGATGCTATCTCGAAGTGCTCAACCTTGATCGCCGCCGAGATGATTACGCAGTCGACTAGCTCGGGGCTCTGGTGGGCCTCCGCGAGCCCTTGCTGCAGCTCCTTGGCCGCACCTTGGGCTATCTCGTTGGTCTCGCGGTAAGGTTCTTGGCCGACCTGGTTAAAGACCCGCTCCAGGTTCTGGATGTGACCTCGAGTCTGCTCGAGGTGGTTCTGGACGGCGCTTCTTAGGTCCTCGTCCGAGGCCCCCTGGTTCATCGCTTCCAGACCAAAGACGAGCGTGTGCTCGGCGTCGTAGATCTCGGCTAGTCTATAAGGTCAAGTTGCCGTGGGAGAGCGCGATCTGCCCCATGGGGCATTTTGTTACCCGTCCGCAAGGTCCTCTCGCTAACTCCCCACGACGCATCGTACACTCTGCGGCCTCCATAATGAGGCGAACTAAGCTCACGAACTGGCCCTGGAGCATACTAACGCCTAACGTACCCCAGGAGAGGTATATCGTTCCGTCTTTGGCCCGGGTTACACGACTGCGAGAGTTATAAGCAGCCAGCACCGTGCTCTGAACCGCCGCGTTCGTCCGCCTCTTGTATCCCTCCCCCGGAAATCAGACCTGCTAGAGATTCATCAATTCGACGAGGGCACGGCTCCGACGTCCTCGGTGATCGCAGCACTGAACCGCGTCTCCTGACCTCTTTGTCTGTCTGGCCCTTCTCAGCCTCTCAGAGCATCTTTGAACGTGTCACAGGGCCTTGTTTTCCCTTACGGCTCCTCAGCCGTCTGACGCTTTCGCGTAGCACGTCCCGGTTCGCCGGGAATCTCCTCGCGCGAGGGCGCTTCCCTCGGGACTTCCCCTATCGGGCGCTCCGGCGAGGTCTCGTCGGCTGCATCCTCGGGCGTCTCGCCTCTCGTTTCCGCGATGAGGTCTTCATCCGGAAGCGGAACCGTGCCCGCCGTACGCGGAATGGCGGTAGTCGGGAGCTCTTCCTCGGCGGAAATGCCAGCCTCGTCTGTTGGGATGTTGGGCTCTCGCTGTACGCTAGCCGGGGGTGGTACGTCTCTCGGCGTACTGCCCGGTACACCTTCACTCTCCGGCGGTAACCCCACCTCCGGCGCGACCCTCCCCCGCACGTCCACCGGCTCGGTGTCCAGCGGGTCCCCAGTCTCTGGTGAGGCAGCGCCTGCCATAGGTTCACCCGGCGCGTCCGGTGCCGCACCTTCTACTATTCCTAGCAACTCTTTCGCCCGCTCGGCCGTCTCCATCTGCGCAGCCTGAGTCTCCCTGAAGAACGCTGCGAGTCGATCATCGCCGGCAGCTTCTGCGTCTAGCACGTATGTCTCGCAGTTCTCTGCACTGTGCAGGGCATGATAGAGAACGCTTATCAAATTGTAGTGCTCGTCCCGGGTACCGGTGGTCTGCTCGCCAAAGTCCATCCCTTTACCTTTTCCTTCCTATTAGTCGGTTCTTCGTCCATCGCCCGAGATACCCTAGGGGGGAAGTCTGCAAACGGCCTGCCACCGCTGAGGCTGGTGCAAGCCTCACCTCGAAAGCATTTTGTTGAGCAAGGCCCCGGTCTTCATCCGAGGCTGGTGTTGCCTGTTTGTAGTTCGCATTTGAGGCCTGGTGGCCTGCATCACTCGGCCTGACCGTAGCCTATACTGACCTGCTCGACCGCCGATGGGAGGAGAAGAGCACGTGGAGGACAGGATCGAGTACTTCGAGCGTCTGCTAGCGAATAAGCCGGAGAACCCAACGGGGCTCTTGGCCTTAGCGAACGAGTACCAGAAGGCCGGGCGTTACGAGGACGAGGCGGCGGTGCTGAAACGCTACGTCTCTGTCCACAGCGACGACGAGGGCAACGCCTATGCGCGCCTAGGCGATGTACTCTCCCGTCTCGGGTGCAAAGACGAGGCACGAACTGCCTACGAGACGGGCGTCAGGCAGGCCGAGAAGTACGGTCACAGTGGGATGGCCGAGGATCTGCGGCTCGCGATCGCGCAGCTAGACGAACAGTACTAAGCGGAGCCCATACAGATTACATCTTCCAAGCGGATCACATCAGGAGAGCGGTATAATCGACTTCTCACAACCGCTCCGTAGTCGGTTTGTATCCCGAACAAATGCCTATGAGGAATTCATCCTTTCGGACGGCCGAAAACCTCCATTAGGAGGATACCCTTCTTGGGCCAAGCGCGGCAAACTTAGATCGTAAGAAAGGCGTTACATTCGGGGTTCGCCGTTCCGTAACCCGAACCTCCCGAAGGCGAAGAACGACATACGCCCGGGCAGGCCGGGCCTAGGAGAGAGGAAGTCAGAGTGGAACACCTTACTACTAACGCTTGGCAGACGATAGCCAAAAGAACTGCCTCAACGACCGCGTTAGCATTGACGTTGTTGATGGCGATGCTGCTCGCGGCGATGGCCCCGGCGCTGGCCCAGGGGCCATCTACGGCGACCGGGGTGCTCGAAAGGGCCGCGCCGCACAGCCCGGACCCCACCCCCGTCTACGCTATAACCGATGAAGAAGCGGGCACGTCCTATGAACTGGTAAGCGGTTTTGTGGACCTGGAGCAGTACGTGGGCGAGAGGGTAACCATCCAAGGAGTCGCGGTTCCAGGTCCTGGTGACCCAGGCAAACCCCCCTTGCTCAACGTAACCCAGATACAGCCCGCCGACGGGGATAGCAACAACGATCCTCCGGTAAACGACAAAGCCACGCTCTCGTACGAGCTTACCGTAGACGGAGACCCGCCCGCCGGCACGGCCTTCTACGGCCAAGTACACACGGGTGAGGGAGGGCCGGGACAATACCTGCCGCTCACCGACCCCGACGAGGACCGCGTCTACACGGGCAGCACGATACTTGACAGGTTCGGACCGGGACCCAGGCCGGTACCGCCGAGCGTCGAGCCGGTATCGCTGCCGGTGCGGATCGTGCAGGAGAGCGACAGCAATACCGAGGTTATAAAGGACTTTGGGACGGTGAAGCTTGACGGGGACAAGACGTTCTCGGTAAGCGTCTCCTTCCCGGTGGACGATTGCCCCCTAATCAGCCCCACCCCCGAGCTGTGCAAAGGCGGTTCCGGAGGCTCCGGCAATGAGGGTGGCTCTGGTGGTAGCGCCCCCAATAGCGGCGGCTCCAGCGGTGCCGGTTCCGGCAGCAGCAGCTATAGCTCCGATGGCGGTAGCTCCGGCGACAACAACAGTGGCGCTGTGAGTAGTGACACCAGTAGTGCTGGGTCGAGCAGCGGCGGCGGGGTAACAGCCAGTATCGTCGACGGTCTAAGGGACGTACTCCCCAGTACGGGAGGCGGCGCGGCCCTCTGGGTACTAGGCGTGGGCGTCGTGCTGGTTGTAGGCGGTCTACTCGTCCGTAAGGCGTTCCGGTAAGGCTCTGAAGCGAGCAGCAGGATGGGGGCTGAGTAGTAGCCTCCATCCCCATTTTGTACCTTCAGAGCAGCCCCTGCGTTTTTCCGAGAACCTGGTCAGCCCGTTTCCGAGAAGCCCTTAGTACAGGCAACCGAGTCTCCAAGAAGCCACATTCTTAGGCAGCTCGGCGGACAAAGGCGTACTCCACCACTCGGCTGCCGAGAGAGCCTGTGCCCCCCGCAACCAAAAACCCTGACGCGTTCATCTATGGCCTCCTCCTTCCTGTCGGGTCTCGTTCCTTGGACCTCCTTCGGGAGAAGGTGGTATCTCGATGCCGTACTTCACCGCGACTGCTGCGATCCTTCCCAATTCCGGCGGACCTTCAGGCACGGGCGGCGTGGCCCTGTCCGTTGCCGGATCGGCGAGCTCCTCCAAGAAGCGCTCGTGCAGGCCTCCCGGCGTCTGGCTCACCAGCATCCTGCCCGGCTTATCCCCCACGTTCTTGTGGGCGTGCAGGTTACCTTTGGGGACGTAGACCAGCGAGCCTGTGCCCAACCTCACGGTATGGCCGTCGTCGTCGAGGAACTCGTACTCCCCTTCGAGCACGTAGAAGGCCTCGTCTTCTCGGTGCTGGACGTGGGGTGGTGACCCGCCCCCAGGCTCTGACACTACCTCAAAGAGCGAGTACGCCCCGCCGGTTCGCTCGCTGGTGATCTTGTACGTCACTACTTCGCCCAGCACTCGTAGTGAGCGGCCGTCGCCTGGCCGGATGTGCGTAACACCCTGCTTCATCTTTTCTTCTTTTGTCTCCACTAGCTTCTCCTTTTACGGATAGCGCACGAGGGCTGGTCCGGATGACACCGGCAGGCGGGCCAGAATGGCTCGCCTGCCAATCAACCCGAAGGTGTTCACGATGATGCACCTTGCCGTGGAGGAGTCTGCTCCTGCTCTAAACCTGGCTCTCGGCTGTGGAGCCGTCCGTCCTCCTTAGCCGGTGCCTTGACCGAGGTCCACCAGACCATCCCGATATAGAGGAGCTGCATCGGCGTTCGCAGCCACAACGGGGTGGGGTCCTGACCGCTTAGCGATATCTCGTTGAGGGCGGCGTTCACGTTCGCCGAAAACATCGCGACCAGGAGGAGTATCAGGCAGATACCCGCGAGCTTCCGGGTTTGAGGGATGAGCAGACCGACTGCACCCGCGACCTCAAACACTCCTGTGAGGTAGATGACCCAGAGCCCGTTCGGCAGAGGCTCAGGGATCATCGCCGCGAAATCATACTTCATGCTGGTGAAGTGGCTGGTGCCGGTGAACACGAACATGATCGCCAAGGCCCCACGTCCAGCCGCTCTCCAAGAGGAGAGCCTTTCGACCCCGAGTAAGCCCACTCCCCGTAGGATGATGAACGAAGCCAGAAGAACGATTAAAGATGCCATGTGTCTCCTTTCCGCAAGAGCGGGGTGATCCGCCCTCCGCTAATGCTGCGGCCCTCTGCGGGGCGCTTACTTTCCGGTGCCCCTCTTAACGACTGCCTACCGACCGTTCCTGCTTGCCGCAGGCTCGTGCCTTTCAACGTTCTTCACTACCTCCTTCGCTCTCCCGAATAAAGCCAACCTTTCTTCTGGTTCTTAGTCTGCGCCCCGGCGCGGCCCTACGCCACCCGCACTTCTCCTGCACTACCCCCGCACTTCGGCTACAGGAGTGTCGATAGAAGGTGCCGATCGCCCGCGCCGTCTGCTACTATGCCTCGCACGTGGGAAAAGATACGTAAGGTCATGACTAAGGACGAGCGCACGACGTGACCCGAGGGCAAGGCACCCCGTTCGGCGCTCATTTACGGCAGCTGCGGGAGGCCGCGGGCCTTACGCAGGAGGAGTTGGCCGCGCGGGCCGGTATGTCCGCCAAGGGCATCAGCGACCTGGAGCGAGGCGCGCGGCAACGACCCTACCCGCACACCGTGCGCTCGCTCGCCGACGCTTTGGGGCTCTCCGTGGGCGAGCGCGCTGCCCTCTTCGCGGCGGTACCCAGGCGGGGCGGCGGCGCTCCCGCCTTGCCGACCGCGACTCCCTCGTCCGCCCTGCCCGTGCCGCCCACCCCGCTCGTGGGCCGAGAGCGAAACCTCGAAGAGATAAAGACCCTTCTCGGTCGACCTGAGGGGCGGCTACTCACCCTCACTGGGACCGGAGGAGTTGGCAAGACGCGCCTAGCCCTAGAGGCGGCACGGAAGGCCGCGGAGTTCTTCCCGGATGGGACGAGGTTCGTGGCCTTGGCTTCACTGAGCAACGCCGAGCTCGTCGTTCCCACCGTCGCCCGGTCCCTTGGCCTGAGGGAGGCGGAAGGCCAGACTCCGCGCGAGGCCCTGCACGCCCTCCTGCGGGGGAAGCGACTGCTGTTGGTGCTCGACAACTTCGAGCACCTGATGGAGGCGGCGCCGGAGGTAGCCGAACTGATCCAGAGGTGCCCGGATCTTGCCGTGCTGGCCACCAGCCGCGCGCCGCTGCGCTTACGGGGCGAGCAGGAGTACCCGGTGCCGCCCCTGAAGCTGCCCGCCTCCACCCGATCGCCTGCCGCTGAGGAAGTCCTCGACTCGCCCTCCGGTCGTCTGTTCACCGAGCGCGCCCGGGCGGCCTCCCCGATCTTTAGGCTTGAAAAAGAGAACGCGGCGGCTATCGCTTCCATCTGCTGGCGGCTGGCCGGGCTACCCCTGGCGCTGGAGCTGGCGGCAGCGAAGGTCAGGTTCTTGGACCCCGCTACGCTGCTTTCGCGGCTGGACCGGGCTTTGTTAACGGGTTGGGCACGGGATATCCCGGACCGCCAGAGGACGATGAGGGCGACTCTGGACTGGAGCCACGAGCTCCTCTCCGAACCCGAGCGGGCACTGTTCCGCAGTCTGTCGGTGTTCTCTGGCGGCTTCACGCTGGAGGCCGCCGAGGCAGTGAGCTCAGTGGGGGAGGGAGGTGCCGAGGATGTACTGGAGTCGCTGGGCCACCTGGTTGAGCAGTCGCTGGTGACGGCCGGGGCAGACCGGGACGAAAATGGCACACGCTACGGGATGCTCGAGCCGGTACGCCAGTACGCGGGCGCAAACCTGGAGGAGAGCGGAGAGGCTGAGAGAGCCAAGCGTAGGCATGCCGCGTTCTTTCTCGCGCTGGCCGAGCGGGCTTATCCGGAGCTGCGGGGACCGCGCCAGGGCGAGTGGCTGGATCGGCTGGAGCGGGAGAACGGCAACCTGCGGGCGGCCATGTCGTGGGCCCTAGCCGCAGGAAAGGTCGAAACCGCCACACGCCTGGGCTGGGCGCTGTGGGTGTTCTGGTGGCTGCGTGGCCACAAGCAGGAGGGCCGCCGATGGATGGAGGCGCTGCTCGAACATAACCTCTCGGCGAGCCTGCGGGCGATTGCGCTGGCGGTGGCTGGACAGATGGCCTTCACGCAAGGGGACTACGAGTCGTGCGAGAGGTATCTGCAAGAAAGTTTGGAGCTGGCCAGGGAGGTAGGTGACGCGATCCGCGCTGCCCACGCGGTGTACGTCCTCGGCCTTCTGTCCCTAAACGGCCAAGATCTCGAAGCGGCCAGATCACGGCTGGAGGAAGCCTTGAGCCTCTACCTCGAGATCGGCGACAACAATCAGATGGTGGCCAGCGTGCGTAGTCACCTGGGCACCTTACTGCTCATCCAGGGCGACCACGACCAAGCCGCCGCGATGATGGAAGAGGGGCTCGCGCTTGCCCGCGAGCTAGGTGACAGGCTCGGTATCAGCAACGCGCTCTACACCCTTGCCCAGGTCGCGCAGTCTAGGGGCGACCACGACCTGGCGGCCCGCAGATTCGCAGAGGGGGTGACGCTCTCCGAGGAGATCGGAGATCGGGCGAACCTGGGCTACTTTTTGGAGGGCCTGGCCGTGGTGGCCGGCGTGCGGGGTGAGGCGGAGCGCTCGGCGCGCCTGTTCGGAGCGGCTAAAGGGTTGCTACAAGCGGTCGAAGCGCCCGTCTACGATTACTACGAGCCAAACCGCTCCCTCTACGAGCGCACGGCGGCTGCCGTGCGTTCTCAGCTGGGCGAGTCGGCCTTTAAGGAGGCGTGGGCTGGGGGGCAGGCAACGACCTTCGAGCAGGCGGTGGCGTATGCGCTCGAGGAAGGCAACGGCATGGCGCGCGGCACCGCAGACGACTAGACTCGCGGTCCTCTTCCCAAAGCCCCTCGAGCGAATAGAGTTACTATGCGCCGATCGGCTTTCTTCTTGCGAGCGCCAGTCCTTACGAAGTGAAGCTGGCCGTGCCCACACTCCAGACGATGCGGGTACCTCGCCAAAGAGGCGGCAGGCCGAAGCAACGCCCCAAAGGGTTGGTTGCCGACAGGGCCTACGGCAGTAAGCGTTTTAGGCGGTGGTTGCGCTCACGGGGGATCAAGTCCACGATACCGGCCTACCTGCGCCGCGAGCGCAAGCGGCCCAAACGTGGAGGTCCCGTGAAGGGCGGTCCTTGCTCTATGCTGAACGTCGGAAGGTGGAGAGGGCCCTCGCTTGGCTGGGAAATTTCCGGAGGTTGCTGGCACGCCCCGAGCGACAGCTCTTCACCTTCCGGGCGTTCTTGTTGGTCGCTTTCATCCTCGTGTCCCTAAGGTGCTTCTGAGACGTTGGCGTCATTCCCCTATATAGGGATTGTCTTATAATTCCTGGGGCGAACCGCGCCGCTACCCTGCTGGCCGCAGGAGCACTTGGGAGCCTCTGCAGTGAGGCTCGTCAACCTCCTCACTCTGGCCCTGGTCTCGCGCGTCCTGGTCAAGATCCCGAACGTCTAACCACCCCTCGGTGAGGGCTTTTCTGGTAGCCTCCCCGCGGGAACCCACACCCAGCTTGGGGTAGAGGTTAGCAAGGTGGCGCTTGACGGTCGCCTCGGCGAGGCGGAGGGTATTGGCGATTTG
>JALZFK010000271.1 GCA_030861585.1 Actinomycetota bacterium
TCTACGGTCACGCCGAGGAGCCGGGCTCTCCGCAGCTCACCGTCGAGGAGATGCGCGCTGGCGTCGAGGAAGCGCACAAGGCAAACCGCAAGGTTGCCGCCCACGCCTACTCGGTCATAGCGATAAACAACGCTCTCGCTGCTGGGGTAGATTCCATAGAGCACGGCAGCTTCCTCGATCGCCAGACCGCCGAGAGGATGCGCGAGGAAGGGAAGTACCTAGTGCCCACGGTCTCGGTGTACGCCGCTATGAGCGAGAAGGGACCAGAACTTGGTGCACCGGACTATATCCAGCGTAAGACCGCCGAGGTATTAGAGGCGAGCCGCGAGGCTTTCCGACTAGCGCTGGAGGTCGGCATTCCCGTAGCCGCTGGCACCGATTGTGGCGCTCCGGGCCACCCGCACGGTACGCTGCCCGAAGAACTGCGTCTCATGGTCGAAGCCGGGGCCAGACCCGCGCAAGCGCTTTCCTTCGGTACGGTGGCGGCGGCCGAGTTGCTGGGCCTAGATAACGAGCTGGGGACGTTGGAGCCGGGGAAGAAGGCAGACCTCCTGGCGGTGGGCGGCGATCCGTTGAAGGACATAGGGGCTTTGCGCGAGGTGCGGTTGGTGGTATGTGACGGTATCGAGGTTCATTCGTCGGAAAGGGCTTAGATGATCAGGGCATCCTCAGCTCACGCCAAATGGCGGGTAGGACTTTGACCGGATAGCGCCAGTTTACGAAAGAAGCCCCGTGCTCACGGAGGCTGTAGCGGATGGGCACCTCTTCCAGCGCAAAACCCTTGCGCAGTAAGTCGAGGGTAAGAACCTGGGCGTAGTTGTAGTCATGGATGATCTCCACCCGACGCGCCGCCTCCCGGCTGAAGGCCCGCATCCCCGTCTGCCCATCGGTCATCGGGCACCCGGTGAGGAGTATCAGGAGGGCGGTTAAGATGTGGTTGCCGACCCTGCGGTACGGCTTCATCCTCCGTACCCCGTTTTTGAAACGGCTCCCCAGAACATAGTCCGCTCGACCATGAAGGATCGGCTCCACGAGCCACGGAATATCCTCTGGGTAGTACTCGAGGTCCGCGTCGAGGTAGGCGATCAGGGAGGCCCCTGCCTCCACCGCCGTGCGTAGCCCCGTGCGCACCGCGGCGCCTAAGCCCCGGTTCTCGGGATGCCCGACGACGGTTGCTCCATGCGCTCGGGCAAGAGTGGCAGTCCCGTCGGTGGATCCGTCGTCTACCACGAACACCCGCAGTTGATACCCGAACACCCGGACTCTCGCCACACGGTCCAAAAGCTCCCCGATTGTCGCCTCCTCATCTTTAGCCGGGATAACTATGGCGAGGAGCTTCACGCCCGCTCCCGCGCGAGAGCGTCTTTGAGCACCCGTCCCGTAGAACCTTGCGGCGGTTCGACACCCAGGAGATAGCTGATGGTCGAGGCGAGGTCGAGTATGGAGCGGGGTTCGTCGATGACCCGTCCCCGGGCGATGCCACTGCCCCACATTGCGAACGGAACAAAACGTTCGCCTTCGGAGAGGTGACCGTGGGCGCCGATACCACGGCCCTGGCCATGGTCGGCCATGAGGATTACGGCGGCGTCTTTGAGGTATCCTCGCTCTTCGCACCACCGCATGAACTCCTCGATGAGGCGGTCGGTGATCTCGATTCGTTCCACGTACTCGGGATAGTAGGTACCCCTCGTGTGGCCGTTCTGATCCACGGCCAGTAGCTGGAGCACGAGTAGGTCGGGGTCGCGTTCTTCCAGCTCGCGCTCGGCGGCGGCTATGAGGTTCTGGTCTATCTTGTCGTTGTGTGCGACGCTGGTCACGCTCGCGACGTCGTCCCCGAAGGCGTCGATGAGGTGCGCGATGCCGACGAGCCGTCCCACCTTCCCGTGCCGCCGTAGAACATCGAAGATACTCTCGACCTTCAGGCCCAGCTTTAGGACGAGGTTCGAGGAGATCCCGTGCCGCTCAGGCGCCGCTCCGGTGAACATCGAGGAGAAGCACACGACAGTACGCGCGGGGTACACGGTCTCCACGCTCTCGAAGGTTGTTCCCCTGGGCATCATCCTCTCCAGGTAGGGCTTCTCGGCCTCGCGGAAGCGGTCGAGCCGGCAACCATCGATCACGACGACGATGACACGTTTGGCGAGCGGTGCCCCATCGTTCACGTCCCGCGTGGGCTCCGTCGGGTAGACGGGCCTCCAATCGAAGAATTCCTTGTGGAACAGGTAGCTCGCGGCCCCCAGCACGGCGGTGAAGAGGAGGACGAGCGAGATCCTCTGCGCGCTCAGGGGTTCCGAAACCAGATACTCTAGGGTAAAGAGGGCCAGCAGGGCTTTGGGTACCTGCTCGAGAAAGTTCCCGCTGGTCGAATCTGGGTTCTCCAGCACTAGCCTCCAAAACCGGACGAAGTTCGTCTTCGGCGCCCCGGTTCTTAGATGATAGTAGAACGTGCCCCAGAAAAAGACGGTAAAGAAGACGTAGAGACCGAGAGCTAGTGCCAGAGCCGGCAAATTCACGAACCGGAAGACGAGCACGAACCCGGCAAGAAATCCCCACAGCGCCCACCGCAGCTTGAGGGGAAAGTCGTAGTAGACGAAGAGCAGCACGAGCGGGGCTGTGAGAAGAACAGCCGGCAGCGTCTTCGCCCAGAACTCCATTTCCCCGAGCTGGAATAGGTGCAGGAGCAGGAAGGTCCCGAGCATGAAGACGGGGTGAAACGACTTGCCCTCGTTGAGAACGTTCCAGTAACGAGCGACGACTATCTCAAACTTCGACGCTGGCTTCATCGGGTTTCGCCCTTCCTTTCCGGATGCCCGCTAGCCCCTCTACGAGAGCGAAGGGGGCGGCGGCGAGAGCGTACAGGAACTTTATGGCGTGGGTGGCGACAGCGGCAGCGAAAGCGGGCTCGGCCGGAACCCCGAAGGCGAGCAGGATGGCAACCATCCCTGCCTCGTAGGTACCGAGGCCCCCGGGGGCCAACGGCACGGCCGCTACGAGGACCGCGAAGCAGGTCGCAGCCACGGCCTCCGCAAGGGAGAGCTCCAGGCCGAGCCCCCGCCCTACGTAGGACAGGATACCGGCCTCCAAGACCCACGCCGGGGTCGCGAACGCGAACGACTGTAGGAGGGCCGCCCAGGTAGTCT
>JALZFK010000292.1 GCA_030861585.1 Actinomycetota bacterium
GCATGTCTTGGGCCATGGCACTCGGCGCCAGGATCATCATGGCCACGAGAGCAACTGTAGCCAGAAAGATCATCCTCTTCATCTAGGGTTTTCCTCCTTTTTTCGCCTACGTGGTGTCCTTCGCAGCTCGCACGGAACCCGCTCCGGAATACTTTAGCCGAACGGTGCGGCTATTGGAAGCTTGACCAATAGGGTAGACGCATCGATTTTCGCGTCGTACCGCCCGGGAGGCGCCTTTATTTTGTGTCCTTGTGGTGAGTACTACGCTATATGTGGAGCAACACGACGTTTTCTCCGCTCCCGAAAAACAAACCGCCGCCAAGAAATCCTCCGGACAGCAGCCGGTGCTGCCGGCTGCGGCAGAGCTCGCGTTCGGAAATTATCGAGGCTTTTCGGAGGGGACCCTATTAACGGCACAAAGAGAGCCGGGGCGCAAGAACCCCGGCCCTTCGCTAGTCTTGTGCGTCTTAGAAGATCTGGTCCGAGGCTACGGGCATATATCGGCAAGCCCGGGGAACATCGACAAGTTTATCTCCCAACCCACGGGGTCCTGCTGGAGTATCGGGCAATCACGGGCCGTAAAAGGTCCAGTAGGGCTGTCAGTATCCGCCGACATGCCTCCCGCACCTGAAGTTATAGCTAGAGCCGGGACGGCTAGCAGAGCCGCGGTCAGCAGCACCACGGCCAAGCCCATTAGTTTCATGAGCATGGTTCTCCAAAACTCCCTTCTTCGCGTGTACCAACACCGCACAGTATGAAGAAGTTTGACGATTAGTGCAACTTTGTGATGTTAGCGCCCTTGATGTGAAGAAGTTAGAGGATTAGCACTAAAAAGCTACGTGCACAATGTTCGCACCGTGCCCCTACGATCGCTCGGAGGGCACGAAAGAAGGTTGGGGTAGATCCTCATCGCTCGCCAGCCGCACAGGCACCGGTTAAAGTAGTCTTAGGAAGTACGAGGCCGAGGAGCAAGCAAGCGGAGGTGACGATACCATGACGGACGATTTGAGTTCGGATCAGCAGCAGTTTCTGGAAACCGCGTGCGGGATGGCCGACAGGTTCGAGGAGTACCAGGTCGACGAGGAAGCCCTTATGAAGCAGCTGGGTTGGGACAACGACGCGTTCTCGCAGACGAGGAACGAGCTCGAAGACGCCGGTTACATAACGAGGAGGGGCGCCCCTCAAGCTTCCGGCGCGGGGGTGTTTTGGATCGAGCAGGCGGGCATAGATCTGTGCCCGGAGCCACTAGGAGGCCGCGACGTCCTGCAGTTGAGGGAGTAGCAAGAGCCTCCTCGCGGCCCGCGAAAGCTCATGGGCTTCCGGGCTATCGGACCCTGCTGTTTGTTATCTCCTGAGGTGGGTAGTCCTTAGCGCGAAGCTGGGTTGAATTCCTCCGAGTCGGCGATGCCGGGAAGGGAGACGCCAAGAAGTGACTGATAACAACACCACGATAGCCGTTCTGGGAACCGGGATAATGGGGGCCGCGATGGCGCGCAACCTCCTCGCGGCGCGCATGGAGGTACGTGTCTGGAACCGCACGCGCGAGAAGGCGGAGCCGCTGGCGGACGACGGCGCGAAGGTAGCGGACAGCCCCGCCGAGGCCGCCGAGGGGGCCGATTTCGTGCTAACGATGCTCGCGGACGCCGATACCGTCGCGGAGGCCGTCGAAGGGGGCGATGCGCTGTCGGCGCTGGCCGAAGACGGCGTGTGGCTGCAGACGAGCACGGTGGGCATCCAAGGCCACGAGCGGCTCGCCGAGATCGCGGATGGGTACGGCGTCGCCTACGTCGATGTCCCCGTTTTGGGGACCAAAGAGCCCGCCGAGCAGGGGCAGCTGATCGTGCTGGCCTCCGGACCCGAGGAGGTCCGCGAGCGATGCCAGCCGATCTTCGACGCTATAGGCAGCGCGACGTTTTGGCTAGGGCCCGCCGGCGCCGGCACCCACCTGAAGCTCGTCACCAACACCTGGATCGTGGGCATCTTAGGCGTGCTGGCGGAGACGGTCTCCCTCGCCGAGGGCCTCGGTGTAGATCCTGCGCGCTTCCTCGAGGTCATCGAGGGCGGGCCCTTGGGCCTACCGTACGCGCAAATGAAGGGCCAGATGATGATCGAAGAAGAATTCCCAACTAGCTTCTCCGCGAACCTGGCGCGCAAGGACGCGAGCCTCGTGCTCGACGCCGCCGAAGCCAACGGGCTGCACCTGTCGCTCATCGAGGCCGCCGCCGCTCACTTCGACGAAGCGATAAACGCCGGGCACGGCAAAGAGGACATGGCCGCCGTCTACAAGGCGGTCAAGCCCGAAGGTTAAAAGTCCTCAGCAGTCGGCTATTTGGCCCCGCGGTCCTCGCGGCTTCGAGCGGCACAACTG
>JALZFK010000348.1 GCA_030861585.1 Actinomycetota bacterium
TACACCCCTACTTCACCAACGAGGCGGTGCGCGAGTACGACCGGGAGCACGGGATCGCCACCGAGGCGTGGTCGCCGATCGCGCAGGGCGGGGTGCTCGAGGATACCGCCATCACTCAGATCGCCGACAAAATCGGCAAGACGCCGGCGCAGGTCGTCTTGCGGTGGCACGTCCAGCGCGGCGACATCATATTCCCGAAGTCGGTGACGCCGTCTCGCATGAAGGAGAACTTCGAGCTGTTCGACTTCGAGCTCGAGTTCGGCGATATGGACGCGATCACTGCGCTCGACCGGGGCGAGGACGGCCGCACCGGTCCGAACCCCGACAGGTTCGCCTACGTCCCCGGCTGACTAGCCTCCGACTACGTTATGAACCGAGAGAGACGGCGGGGACTCCTGCGGTGGTCCGGCAGCTCGAAGTCGGGGAAGCTATCGCCGACTCGCAAGTTCGTCGTCATAGCGGGCGTGGGCCATTTTTCTCGGGTTCGCATCGTTTACTCGTGCCGCGCGCTCGGTGTGGCCGCTCTTCTCGTCGGCGTCTCATCGAGCGCGGCGAACAGGTTGTTTAGCGACTCGGCAAGGGTTGGATGGGAGAAGACGGCATCCCGGAGAGCCGTGTAAGGTAACCCTCCCATCATGGCTATCTGCAGCATCGCCATGATCTCGCCACCCTCTATCCCCAGGATGGCACAGCCTAGGATCTGATCGTTGTCCGCGTCCACCACCGCCTTCATAAAGCCCCGGGCCTCGTCCACTTCCAGAGCACGGGCCACGTAACTCATCGGCATCTTGGCCACGCGGATGTTGCGGCCCTGCTCGCGAGCTTCTTGCTCGCTAAAGCCTATACGGCCGAGCTGCGGGTCGATAAAGACCGTGTAGGGCACGAGCCGGTCGGCTACAGAGGCGTCGCCGCCCTCGAGTAGGTTGGTGCGGATAATGCGGAAGTCGTCGTAGGAGATGTGGGTGAAGGCGGGGCCTCCCTTTACGTCGCCCATGGCGTAGACGCCCGGCACGTTTGTCTCTAGGCGCTCGTTTACCTCCACGAAGTCGCGCTTGTCCGTCTCGATGCCGGCAGCCTCCAAGTTGAGCGCGTCGGTGTTGGGAGGCCGTCCGGCTGACACCAAGAGGTGCGAACCGGTGAGCTTGCGCTCTCCCTCGGGCGTGCGAACCGTCAGCTGGATCTCGCCGTTGTCGCCTCGCTCGACGCGCAGGGGCTGAGCCTCAAGCAGTACCTCGAGGCCGTCCTGGCGCATGACATCAGCCACCGCTTCGGCCACGTCGGCGTCCTCGCGGCTCATCAACCGCTTGCCGCGTTGCACGACCGTCACCTCGCTACCGAAGCGCCGGAACATCTGGGCGAATTCCAGCCCCACGTAGCTGCCGCCCAGGACCAAGAGGTGCTCCGGTAGCTCGTCCAGTTCCATAATCGTTGTAGAGTTCAGGGCGGGCACGCTGTCCAGGCCCTCTATGGGTGGGTTGGCGGGCCTGGCCCCGACGTTGATGAAGATGTTGTCGGCGGTCAGCTGGAACATCTCGCCGTTGCCGTTCAGGCGGATCCCAAGCTCCTTGGGACCGCTAAAGGAGGCTTCACCCATCAGCAGGTCGAGGCCCTCAGTGTCCTCGATGCGCCGCTCGTTGCCGCTCCTAAAGCTCTTCACAATGTCCCGCTTGCGCTGGCGCACCTTGTGCATGTCGACGCTTACCGGGCCGTTTTGTACACCGTAGTCCGCCGAACGGCGGTCAAAGTAGGCGACCTTCGCACTGGCCACCATCGTCTTGGTCGGGGTGCAACCTTCGTTGATGCAGGTGCCGCCCACGTGTTCGCGCTCGACGAGCGCGGTCTTGCGCCCGGCCTGGGCGAGCGCGCGGGCGAGCGGCATGCCGCCCTGGCCGGCGCCGATCACGACGGCGTTATAGTGTTGCGTTTCGGTCATCGACGAAAATCCTTTCTGCTTCTTGAGCGTTTCGCTTACTGGTGTACGAATCTTCCGATGCGCCCCTCCCAGCGCTCCCGGAAGACAGCTTCACTAGGGACCGTAAGCGTGTCCTCCGAAGCCGTGACGCATCATGACTATAGCCCGCGCCCAGTTCTTCACCTCGTCGCGCGAGGCGAGCAGCTGCATCACGGCCTGAGAGATAACGGGAACTGGCACTTCCACGTGCAAGGCATCATCTACGAGCCAGTTGACCTCGCCAGTGTCGGCAACATAGGAAGGAATCTTCTCCATCCCGCCGTCGGAACGGTAGGCCTCCTCCACCAGCTCTATCAACCACGACCGTATCACCGACCCGTGGCGCCAACACCTCAATACCTCCGGTATATCCACTTCCGCCGCCGTAGTGTTGGAGCAAGTCCACGCCCTCGCCTATGGCCTGAGGCATCCCGAACTCAATCCCGTTGCGGACGAGAGGATAACCACATTCATATGGGTGCTTACCCAAAGCCTCGGATAGAGCGGCTACTCATCGTAGAGCTTCGAGGAGCGCACCGCCTAAGAGACGACCGCGGCAGGTAGTGCAGCGAGCCGAGTCATCGTCCGAGAAAAACAGTTCGCCCGCCTCGCAAAGAAGGCAGATCACGTCGTGAGGTCTGGAGGCTAAAGCCGACCCTGTCACTTCAAACTCCTTTCCCTTAGCTATCAGGCTTCTATGGAACAGGCACGTATAAGCGTTCTCACTCACGACGAACCACACCCTGGCGCCAGGCGTAGACGGCAGCTTGAGTCCGGTCAGCGAGGTGCAACTTGCTCAGGATATTACTTACGTGATTCTTGGTCGTCTTCTCGCTGATAAACAAGCGGTTCGAGATCTCGGCGTTACTCAGCCCTTGCGCGATCAGCTTAAGCACCTCGAGCTCCCGGTCGGAGAGGTCGTGGAATGCGTTCGGCTCGTCGCGCCGAGCTCCATGCAGCTCCTTCACCACCCTCGCGGCCACCTGGGGGTGGAGGACA
>JALZFK010000366.1 GCA_030861585.1 Actinomycetota bacterium
CGGCTCCTCCTGTGAAGGTACCCTGCCACAATGAGCGTTGACTCGAAATAATGAAGTAGTAGGCGCAGGAAGCCAAGGATAGACTACGAAAGGGTCCGGTTAGAAATGAGTGAAACTGTTTGTCAGGGGGCTAACGTCGAGGAGACGAGTATCGCGGCCGGAGGGGAGCTCCTCACCACGAGGGCCGCCGACTTCGAGGCGCTGTTCCGCGAGCTGGTCGAAGAAGCCGGCAGGGCCCTGGAGGCAGGAGACCTAGACTGGTGCGCCATCCTACAAGGGTATCTGATCCCCAAGATCGAGGCCGAGAGCCTGGGGCTAAGGCGCGCGACTCCTTAAAGCCCCGTTAGGATCCCCGATGGGGGAGCCCGGCTCGCTCGGCGCCGTAGGACGCTGTTAATCGGGTCTATACTGAGGGTCAAGCCCTTTTTCTGAAGCGATCCTCGTAGAGTTCGGCGATTTGGTCACTTTCCTCATACCCATGCTGGGGGCTGATCCTCAAGAGCACTCGCCACCCGTGTTACCGAGTTCTCTCAGTCGTTGTGAAGGACGAAGTACCTGGGAGCTCGGTATAAACCCTTTTCCGGTGCGCGTCTCCTCAGCCCTCTTTGTCGGGGATACCCCGCGGGTACTTCTGTCACACCTGCCGGTCGGCACCTCCTCGAAATAGCCGTCTTAAGTTAGACTATCCCCCTGGAGAAAACTGAAGGCCGAGCGCTCTAAGGGCTTCTGGCAGAGGTTGTGCAGAGGGGGCTAGCGTTGAAGACGGAGCTGCTGAAGACTTCACCCAACAGGTATACCGTGGTGATCAATGGCGAGGACGCAGGGGAGGTCTGGAACTGGCACGGCAGTTGGTCCGCCAGTGCCGGAGACAAAAGCTTTCATGGCCTTAAATCTAGGAAGCTGGCGATAAAACGGGTCGAACATATTCACCGGCTTAGGAGCTAGCAGCCTCGTGCTAGTGTTGGACTGTTGCGCCCCTGATGACAGGGGTGTTCGGAAGGTAGCGGCAACCCTCACCCTGGCTCTAGGCGCAAGCTCTTCGATAGACCTAGTGAGTAGCTCAAGTACTCGGAACTCACTTTCCGTATGTCCTGGACGGTCGCGCTCTCAGCTCTTACGCCAACGTCGCCCCTACTTCGGTCAGCACGATAGGGGCTGGAAGAAGGAGGTATTTGGCAAGATGCTCTATACGACCGCGGAGGCCTACGAGCGCAAGTCCAAGCCCGAGGAGTACGTCGAGAGGGTGGAATGCCTGATCAAGGAGGGGCGAGCCGAAGCGCTTTGATCCGGCCACCACGGATACGCGGGTGAGACACGACGGGTATAATCGACTGGCCGGTGTTGGCAAGCGAGGGAAGGATACCGGTCGGCTATGAAGTGGTTAAAAGTTTATGGTTTGCCTAGTCTCCCGCTCTTTCTCGCGCGCCTGGCGCTACGCCTGGGGTTGCCGGGACCGACGTGGTACAAGTGGAAAGCGGCGTCGGCGGGGACCGGTGTAATACTAGATGAGATGATCCGGGCTGCTGACGACCTGGGCTACGACGGGCAGAAGGTCGCCAAGCTCGCCATG
This sequence comes from Actinomycetota bacterium, assembly GCA_030861585.1. GTDB lineage: Bacteria > Actinomycetota > Rubrobacteria > Rubrobacterales > Rubrobacteraceae > Rubrobacter_F. The sequence goes on from JALZFK010000366.1 coordinate 1,571, forward strand.
AGCCGTATCGGCGAGAAGCAGGGCAAGGACTTGCGCCAGCAGCTCGGCGTCAAGACGATGAAGGATACCGTAGATGTCGTTATGCTCGCCAACCGCTTCTTCGATATCGAGATCACACTGACCGAGACCAAGGACGGAGAGTACGTTATAAACGCCGACCGCTGCCCGTGGTTCGGTGGGATGGGTCACGAGGGTGTCCCTGGCTGGGACGTCAAGCCCTGTGCCGCCTTCTCAACTTACGAGAAGGCGATGGTCCAGGCCATAAACCCTAATGTCAAGCTCTCCTACACCGAGAAGCGCACCACCGGCGGCCACACCTGTCGCGGAGTCTACCAGTACAAAGACAAAGAGCTCGGCGACGACGTGCCAGCTCAGAGCGATCCCATCAAACTCGGTAAGAAGCCCAAGAAGAAGGTTGAGGCTTCGGCCGAGTAAACGCGCGGGGATAGCGCAGCGTTGCTGCGTTGTCGGGACGCTTTCTCTCACACGCCGTCGCATAAGCGCGTGCTAAACTCGGCTCATTATGAGAAGCTTTTTCGACAGAATCATCGGGCGCACATCACACAACGCCTACGAGCCCGACGAGGGCTACATAGGAGGGATGTTGGAGCGCATCGAGATAGACACGGCGCGCGGCAAGGAAAGGGTACCGCCGGGGCAGTATCTCGTCGGCGACAGGTTCCCCATCCTCACCTACGGCCATACCCCGAAGTTCAATCCCGGCACCTGGGACTTTAGGCTCGGTGGAATCGTTGAGAGACCCCTCGGGTTCACCTGGGATGAGTGGAACGAGCTGCCGAAGGTGGAGGTTAAGGCGGACATGCACTGCGTGACCTCGTGGAGCAAGCTCGACAACGTCTGGATGGGTGTGCAGGCGAAATACCTACTGGAGTTAGCGAAGCCTAAACCCGACGCAAAATTCTTTTCCGTTTTCTGCGACGGCGGCTACACGACAAACGGGCCGGTAGAGGAGCTCTACGAGGAGGACGCCCTCTTCGCAACGCACCACAACGGCAAGCCGTTGGAGCCGGGACACGGCTATCCTTTGCGGCTCGTGATCCCACGCCTTTATGCTTGGAAGAGCGCTAAGTGGATCCGGGGAGTTCGCTTCATCCGGGAGGACAAGCCAGGTTTCTGGGAAGAGAACGGCTACCACATCTACGGTGACCCCTGGAAAGAGCAGCGCTACAGCTTCAGCTTTTAGCCCTCGACTTCTATTCCTGCTAGCAACTGAACGTTATATTTATATGGCGCCGAAGAAGTTGAGGGTCCTTTTGAGGCCGACGGTGAGCTCCGTTTCTGGGCGCCAACCGAGTTCGCGGAGGGCTTTGCTCGGGTCTATAGAGCTCCGCGTTTGTTCTCCGGGCTTGGCTGGCCCGTGCTCGGGTGGCAAGTCTTTACCGGAGATCTCCCGCAGAGCCTCGTAAAGTTGGTTGACGCTCGTCTCGATGCCGGTGCCGATATTGTAGGCGCCAGGCGACGCGCCCCCCTCGAGTGCCAGGACGTTCGCCCGGGCCACGTCTTCCACGTATACGTAATCGCGGGTCTGTTCCCCGGTGCCGTTGATGATCGACGCCTTGCCCGCAGCCAGGTTCCCGGAGAAGATGGCGACGACCCCAGCCTCGCCGTGCGGGTCCTGGCGGGGGCCGTAGACGTTAGCGTAGCGTAGCGCGGCGTAGGATAGACCATATTGAACCTGGTAGAAGTGAAGGTAGCTCTCCCCGGCTAGCTTCGAAACCCCGTAGGGGGAGACAGGGCGGAGCGGGTGGTCCTCTGATGCCGGGAACTTACGCTGTTCGCCGTAGATCGCGCCACCCGTCGAAGCGAAGACGACCTTTTCGACGCCGTAACGTACGCAGTTTTCGAGGAGCCTGATCGTGCCGAGCACGTTGACCTCGGCATCGAAATCCGGCTCTCTAACCGAGCGCCGCACATCCATCTGGGCAGCTTGGTGGCAGAGCGCCTCGGGCCTGAACTCTTCGAAGACCTCCGCGCACCCTTCCCGGATATCCCGCTCATAGAAGATGGTTTTCTCGGGTATATTTTCCTTTTTCCCGCTCGAAAGGTCGTCCACGATGGTGACCTCGTGACCCCGGTCGAGAAGGCTATCCGCGACGTGCGACCCTATAAAGCCGGCTCCTCCGGTCAGGAGAACCCTCATCCGGCGGTACGCGCCCCCCACTGCCCAGCCAGCCGTCCGGCCTCCACCCGTTCGGCGAACCAGCGAAGGGTGCGCGAGAGGCCCTCTTCGGCCGTGATGCGCGGTTCCCAGCCCAAGATTTCTCGGGCAAGAGAGATGTCCGGGCAGCGCTGCTTGGGATCGTCCTCGGGCAGCGGTTTACGCACTAGTTCGCTCGGGCTGCCCGAGAGCCTGAGGACGAGGTCGGCAACCTGAAGGATGGTATACTCGACCGGGTTGCCGAGGTTCATGGGGCGCATCTCCCGACTGCGCATCAGGAGAAAGAGGCCGTCTACGAGGTCGTCCACGTACTGCACGCTCCGTGTCTGGGAGCCGTCGCCGTAAATTGTCAGAGGCTTGCCCGCGAGGGCCTGAGAGACGAAGTTTGGTATCACACGCCCGTCATCCGAGCGCATCCTAGGACCGTAGGTGTTGAAGATGCGCGCGATCCTGGTCTCTATACCGTGGTAGCGGTGGTAGGCCATCGTTATCGACTCGGCGTAGCGTTTGGCCTCGTCGTAGACCCCGCGGACGCCTATGGGGTTAACGTTTCCTCGGTACCACTCGGGTTGGGGATGGACGAGCGGGTCACCGTAGACCTCGCTGGTCGAGGCGAGCAAGAAGCGCGCGCCTTTGGCTTTCGCGAGCCCTAGGGTGTTGTGGGTACCCAGAG
>JALZFK010000372.1 GCA_030861585.1 Actinomycetota bacterium
CGGAGCTTCTCCTTTTAGACGAGCCGTCGCTCGGACTCGACTACACGTCGCAGCTCGCGTACCAGAAGAAGATCCGGGAGCTCGCCGCCCACGGCGTCGCCGTCCTCGTCGCGAGCAACCAGGTAGAGGAGATCGAAGCCCTTTGCGACCGGGTCGCATTTCTGCACCGGGGGAAGCTCGTCGTCCAAGGCACACCGGAAGACTTTGTCTCCTCTCTCGAAGGGATGCGGCGCATCACGGCGACGCTCCGGAATCCGGTCGAATACGCTGTCCTCAAGGAGGTGCCAGGCGTCGAACGGGTGGTGCCGGAGGGCCGGGACCTCGTGATCCACTGCGCCGAGAGGCCAGGCCTCGTCGCGGAAGTGGTCGCTGGCATCGTCCGCGCGGGTGGGGACGTCACCGATCTCTCCGTTCGGCGGCCTAATCTTGCGGACGTGTACGTGAGGCTGACGGGGGAGGCGTTAGGCGATGACGAGGCTTAACCCGCCGGACGCTTACTGGAAAAAGGACGTCGCTTTGTTCTTCTCCAGGAGCGTCGCGCTACTCATAAAGATGCTGTACCCGATAGCGCTCATAGTCCCGGTGGCGGTGAGCGATATACCGGCGCAGTACGCCGCCGCGGTGGTCGGGATCGTGGCGGTAATGGCTGGGACCTTCGGTGCTGGAGAGAGCCTGACGGCGGACCTGAACGATGGCATCCTCGTGCGCGTGGCTTTAACACCACTCTCGCCGCGGCGTATAGTTTTCGAGATCCTGACCGTAAACGCGGTTTTGGATTTCGTCCAGCTTTTGCCCGCGCTGCTCTTCGTATACGTGTTCCACCCGGCACCGCTCGTGTGGGCGTTGGCCGCGACCTTTGGGGTGTTCGCGACGCTCGTGACGGCGAACTGCATCGGCATCTTCATCGCCAACTTCACCTCGTCTCCGGCGGACGTGCTCCTGTACGCCACGGCGATCCTCGCACCCCTGATCTACGTCTCCGGCTTCTTCCGCAACCAAAACCCCGAGGGCTTCCTCGCTACCCTTCGCGGCTTCGTCCCCTTCGCCTACATGAACGACGCCTTGAAGGCCGTCTTCGGCCTCGCGACCGGCGTCGCGCCCCTCGAGGTGTTCGTCTACCCGAGCATCATCACCGCCGTTCTCGCCCTCGGCGTCTGCTTGACGGCGCCGCGGCTGCTTTCGCCCCGGTTGTAGCTGGCGGATCTTTTCGCAGCCCGATATCGCCTCGCTCGGCATCCTTCTTGACAGGGGGAACTGGATACATGAAGATGTACGAAGCGAGGATCCTGTACGGGGAAAGGAGAAGCTCGTGGACTACGATCAAGGCTCTCAAAGTGGTGGGGAAGCCGAGAACCAGGACGCTGCCCGCGGAGGTAGCGGGTGGTGGCTGCTTCTGTTGCTCCTCCCCTACCTGGGGCTGCTGTATCCGCCTATCTACGCGCGCGTGGAGCCCGCGTTGTGGGGGATCCCTTTCTTTATCTGGTACCAATTTTTGTGGGTGTTTATCACCGTAGGGATCACCGCCCTCGTTTACAGGCTACGCGGTTGAGGAGGAACCCATGATTCTCTGGCAGGCGCTAATCGTATTCGTCATTCTCTTTGTCGTTATCCTAGTGATCGGTTTGCTCTCCTACCGGCTCCTCGGCGGGGGAGAGGAAAGCGCAGAGGACGAAATGAGCGAATGGGGCTTGGGGGGCCGGCGCTTCGGGACTATCATCACCTGGTTCTTGGTGGGTGGCGACCTCTACACGGCCTACACCCTCATCGCGGTGCCGGGCCTGGTCTTCGGGAAGGGGGCGATCGGCTTCTTCGCCCTGCCTTACACCATCATCGTCTACCCTTTGGTGCTCTTGATCATGCCCAAGCTCTGGCAGATAGCCCACAACAGGGGGATGGTAACGCCAGCCGACTACGTCAAGGAGCGCTTCGATAGCCCTTTTCTGGCCCTGCTTATCGCCATAACGGGCTTCGCGGCCACCATGCCATACATAGCCCTGCAGATGTACGGCATCGAGATCGTGGTCGCCATGATGGGCATCCCCGTTACCGTCTCCCTCATCGTCGCCTTCGCCGTCGTGGCCGTCTTCACGTTCGTGAGCGGCTTAAGGGCGCCGGCGCTGATAGCGCTCGTCAAGGACACCGCGATTATCTTGACCATCATCGTGGCGGTGG
>JALZFK010000374.1 GCA_030861585.1 Actinomycetota bacterium
GCCATCACCTGCATTGGTCCCCGTCCGAGCCCTCGCGCCGCCTCCTCTACGCTCGGTCGCACTTGTAAGAGCGCTGCCCTCGTGGCACCCACGGCCTGCGGCAGGAAGTGGACCGTGTACGCGAACACGAGGAGTCCCAGGGTGCCATACAGCCCCGGCGCGAAGTTCGCCCCGAAGAACACCAGCGCGAGGGCGAGCACGATCCCCGGCAGCGCGTACCCCAGGTAAGAGAGCCGCTCGACTAAGCCCGCTACCCGTCCCGGGAACCGGACGACGAGGACCGCCACCGGCAGAGCGGAGAGCGCCGCCACCCCCGCGGCTAACCCCGAAGCGTAGACGGAGTTGAAGGCTTCTCCCCACAACAAACGTAGAGGCTCGCCAGCCGCGAGGCCCCGCGTGAGCCAAAACACGAGGACCCCGACGGGCACCGCGAGTGCCAGCGCCACCACCGCGGCGCAGAACAGCAGCGCGGGCCACCGCCAGCGCCCGAGCGTGACGGTCGTACTGTCGTGTGGGCGGGTCGATCCCGCGGTGCTCCGATGGTAACGCGACCTGCCGCGGGTGCGAGCTTCGAGCGTCAGGATCGTGCCTGTCAGCATCACGAGCATAAGCGCTAGTATAGCCGCTGGCGTGCGATCGAAAGCGGACCTGTACTGCGTGTAGATCTCACGGGAGAACGAGTCGAAGTGCAACAGGGAGACTGCCCCGAAGTCGCTCAAGGTATACAGCGCCACCAACAACGCCCCGGCGACGATGGCCGGCCTAAGCTGCGGGAGCGTGACCCGGAAGAAGGTTGTCCAGCTCCCGCTTCCGAGGCCCCGAGACGCTTCTTCGAGCGCCGGATCTACGCCGCGCAGAGCACCCCGGACCGTGAGGAAGACGTACGGGTAGGAGAAGAGGGTCAGGGCAAGAGCCGCACCGGGTAGGCCGTAGATCTCCGGCAGTCTCTCCACTCCCAAGGGGGCGAGGGCGTCCTGCGCGAACCCCTTGGGGCCGAATATGCTGACCAGCACGAACCCCCCGACGTAGGACGGTATGACGAGCGGCAGCGCCGCGAGCACCGCCCATACCCGCCTCCCCGGTAGATCCGTACGCGCTGTGAGCCACGCAAGCGGCACCGCGACGGCGATCGATGAGGCCGTCACCACCGTCGCTAAAGCTATGCTCTTGAAGAGAACCGCTAGCGTCTTGCCCCGGAGCGCTACCTCGAACACCTCCATCCAACCATTTTCGAGGGCCCTCAAGACCAAGTAGACGAGTGGCAAGGTCATCGCAACGGCCACCAGGAGGGCGGGTACCAGCGTCGCCGCTGGTGGGCGGGTCTTAGACCCTAGAAGGGGCCTTTCGCCGGTAGAGATCAACCGTCTCTCCTCACGGCTAGAGCACCCCCGTCTCTCGCAGGAGGTCTAGCGTACCCTCCAGGTCGTCGAGGTCGCCGAGGTTTATGTTGGGCGCCTCTATTTCCGAGAGCGGTACCAGCTCCGCCTCGGTAGGGACGCCTTCGATGAGTGGGTACTCGAACGTCTCGTCGGCGAAGTAGCGCTGGGCCTCGTCGGAGAGCATGAAGTTTAGGAACTCCTCGGCCTCGGTGGCGTTGTCGGAGCTGTTCAGGATCCCGATCCCCGCAACGTTAACGAGCGCGCCGGGGTCTCCGTTCTTCAGGTAGTAGTTGCGCGCCGGGAAGTCCTCGCCCTCCTCCGCCAACTTGCGGAACAGGTAGTAGTGGTTCACGAAGCCGACCTGGATCTCGCCGGAGCCCACGCCTTCCAGGATAGCCACGTTGTTCTCGTATACCTTGGGATTGTTCGCTTGTATGCCTTCGAGCCACTCGCGTGCTGTGTCCTCGCCCTCTATAAGCCTGAGAGCGGTGACAAAGGCCTGGAAAGAGCCGTTAGTGGGGGCCCAGCCGATCTTGTCCCTCCACTCGGGACCTGTGAACTCCAGGATGGAGTTCGGTAGGTCCTCTTCGCTGAGGGCATCGGTGTTGTAAGCCACCACGCGGGCCCGGCCCGAAGTACCGATCCACCTACCGTTCGGGTCTCTGAATCGCTCCTCGACCCGATTCAGAGCATCCTCCGGCAGCTCCCGCAGGAGCCCCCTGTCGGACACTGCCCCAAGTGCTCCGGCGTCTTGGGCGAAGAAGATGTCCGCCGGGCTGTTCGCGCCTTCTTCGGAGATGGTAGAGGCTAGCTCCGCCGTGTCCCCGTAACGGACCTCTACGTCGATCCCGCTTTCCTCCTCGAACCTCTCGATGATCGGACCCACGAGCTCCTCGTTGCGCCCGGAGTACACAACCAGCGAACCCTCGCCCGACGTAAACTCACCGCCCGACGCCGACCCGTCGCTCGACCCGGATCCTCTTCCCGAGGCAGAACCGCCACTCGACGCGGATCCTCCTTCTGATGCGGACCCTCCCCCCGAATCCCCTTGCCCGCACCCCACAGCCACAAACGCCGCTAGGACGACTAG
>JALZFK010000385.1 GCA_030861585.1 Actinomycetota bacterium
TGGTGGAGTTGGTGACGTAGCTGATGACGGTCTCCAGCTCCATGAAGTAGGCGGTTTTCAGGAGCTCTATGATCTCGTCGCGCTTCTGCTTCATCTCCTCCGAGAGGATCCCCTCGCTGCTCCGTCCCATCTCCAAAACGCAAACCTCCTGCAGCCCTTGCTTATGACGATTTATAGCCCTACCCGCGCGACAAGACTATGAAACAAAACGACACGACGGGCGCCTTCTGCGGTCCTCCAGGGCCGCCGGTTTCGCGAGAGCGCCGTGGCGAGATCTTGAGGCCAGTTGTAGTCAAGCGGTCTGCTGTTCCCAGCGCTGCATCACGTCGCTCGCGAAAGCTTCGTACTCGCGTACGGGCAAGACCTCTTTTATCTCCAGGTAGTGGGCCAATGGCAGGCCGGCCATCAGGATCTGATCCAACTCGTCGTGGGACTCCACGTCGAAGACACCCACAGCCCGCCGCTGTCCGCAGACCTTGTAGAGCGAGACGACCTTGCCGGCTTCTATGGCCTCGAGCGCAGCTTTCGCCTCTTCCTCCCAGATGTCCCACAGCTCATCGATCGACATGTCCTTCGGATTCACACGTATGTCAACGAAGACCAGCACGCCCGTTTCCTCCTTTCGAGTTTTTACCTGGTGGTACCCCACGACCGGCCTAGACGAAACACCCCAAGCACAGGATCTGTTTTAGTACCGGTTCGACGTCGACGCGAAGCATCCCGCCTTTCATAGGTTAGGCCATACTCCAGAGAATACCGACAGTAAAAGAGTCTCAGAAAGGGCATCGCAGCCTCCGTACGATGCGCAGCTTCGAAGGTCTTTTGTCTTGCTAAGATACGTTCGCCCCGAAAAAGGAGGTAAGAAGCCGTATGGGACACAAGAACTTGCCGATGGAAAAGAAAAAGCGAATAGCCCTGGTGGCCCACGACAACACGAAGTCCGACATGGTGGACTGGGCAAAAGACAACAAACAACGTCTAGCCCATCACGAGTTGTTCGCCACGGGATCGACCGGCGAACAATTAGAGGACGCCCTCGAGACCGAGATCCACACGCTCACGAGCGGACCTTTGGGAGGAGACCAGCAAATCGGGGCCAAGATCACCGAAGGGGAGATCGATTTCCTGATCTTCTTCTGGGACCCTCTAACGTCCCTCCCTCATGACCCGGACGTCAGAGCCCTCTTGCGGATGGCCGTGCTTTGGAATATACCCGTGGCCTGCGACCGAGCTTCGGCCGATTTCATGATCACTTCGCCCCTTATGGAGGAAGAGTACCAACGGTTGCTCACAGAGCAGATCGACTCCGGAGAACACCGACGACTGCTCCTCCAACAGATGGAACGTAGAGAGTCAGGCGGCTCGTAGAAACGTACGGAGCTCGCAAATTTCTCGAGGACGACCGACGATTCTGCTCTCGTCCAAGAAAGCGGGGAGAAAGCGGGTTCGGTATCAAGCGCTCGCGGGCTCTCTATCCCGGAACTCCCTGGGTTTGAAGCGGCGGACGTAGTCGCGGTACTCCTCCACCTCGCGCTCGGCGCGCTCTTGCGACCAACCCAGGTATCGAACAGCGACTTGGACCGCGGCCTCGTCCACCTCCAATCCTACCTTGGGTCCCATCCCGACCATCGACCGCCGCAACAGTACGTCGCCGAGCTTCTCGGCCAGCTCGCGGCGGAACGCGTAAAGGACCTCCGCCCCAATGATGCCGGTCTCCACCGAAGAAGGCGAGGCGAGCGGTACCCGCAGCGACGAGTCGTCCCCGGCCATTCGAAGAACCTCCGGGGCGCGTGCGCCGTAGAGCTTGAGGAGCCGCTCAGCCAGCTCCTCAGCGAGGCCGCTATTTAGCTTGAAGTCAGCGGCGAACTCTTCGAAGTCGCGTACGGCCCCGCCGGGAAGCGGAACCTCGTCGGTGCGGCTCTTGGGAGCCTTGCGTCCGAGCTTCTTGTAGATCTCATCCACCGTCTCGCGGGAGAGGTTGTGGTAAGTGGTGAGCTTGCCGCCGATGATGGAGATCAGACCCCCAATCCTAGGATCCTTCTCGGAGTGGTCGTGAATTATGTGGCTCCGGGTAACACTACCCTCCTTCCCCTCCGGCTGGTAAGGTAGAGGCCGGACGCCCGAGTAGGTAAAGAGAACCTTATCGCGTGTCAGGTTCGCTTCCGGGATGACGTGGTTGGTCTCGCTTATGAGGTAGTCGATCTCCTCGTCGTCGGCGACCACGAGGTCGAGGTCGCCCTCGTAGCGGATGTCGGTCGTGCCGATCAGGTAACGGCCGTTCCACGGCACGATGAAGT
>JALZFK010000388.1 GCA_030861585.1 Actinomycetota bacterium
GCCCACCGCTTGGTCGGTCTCATCTTGGCTCCCCCGTGCGATAGTTCCCCGTAGAGCAAGCCACAAGATGAAGGAGGCCAACCATGAAGCAGTGCCTCAGCCACTATGACGAGATGCCTCACCTGCAAAACGGGACTGTAGTCGAGCTTGATCCTCAAACCACGCCCCCGAGGATCGACGATATGATTACCAGTGAGCTCAATCCTCAGCCCCCGTCCTGTGCTAACTGTAGCGCCGAAATCCCCGAAGGAGCGAGCATCTGCGACAACTGCGGCATGCCCCTCCCCGACGCGGCGCCCCCACAGCAACAAGCGTCCCCCCAGCAGGAGGTCCCCACCCAGCCGCCCGAGCCCTCCCTTACTCCGCCTCCGCAGCGAGCCTCGATTCCTCCTACAACGCACCGGGACGACCAGCCTCGTTGGAGGCGGCATCGGGTACCGGTCCTGACCCTACTGCTCTTACTCCTCGTCCTGCTATTCGCCGGGACCGCTTACGCCCTGACCCGGACGACGAGCGAGGATGTCACGGTAGTCCCGGACCTCGTCGGCGCCTCCTCAACGGAGGAGGCACAAAGGATTGCTGGCGAGAACTTCGAAGTCGTCCGGGGCGAGGGCGTAGAGAGCCGGGAGCCTATCGGCACGATCGTAGAGCAAGGCCCAGCGGCTGGGGAGATGGCCGATAGGGGTTCGAGCATCTCCGTGTACCCCAGCAAAGGCGCGAACCTGCCCAACGTCAGGGGCCAAACGCGCGAGGAGGCCGTCGGGATTCTCCGAGGGGCGGGCTTCGGGGTCGAGGAGAGGACCGAAGAGAGCTCCGCGGCGAACGAAGGCTACGTGACCGAGCAGGACCCCCGGGGGGGTAAGAGGGAGTTCGCCGAGGCGGGCTCTACGGTGACGATCACGGTCGGTGAAGGACCCGCTAAGCGAACCCCCGAGAGCTCGGCACCTCCTGAGCAGGCACCGGTCCCGCCGCCCGCAGACAAGAATGTCGAGGCGCCCAAGCAGGTCCCCGAGAAGGCAAAAGATACCGCTCCGAAGCAGGTAGCGATCCCCGACGTCGTGGGTAAGAAGGTTGAGGAGGCCAAGCAGACGATACAGAATACGGGGTTTGATTACACGGTCGAGACCGTTCAGAGCAATCAGCCCTCAGGAACGGTCGTCTCGACGGATCCTGACCTCGTGGATAAGAAGGTCGAGGAAACCGAACCATCGCCCCCGCCGCCGGACACGAAAGCCGGTAAACCCGAGCCAAAATCCCCGCCCACTTCAGGTACCAAAGACAAGGAAACCAAGCCATAATCACCGTCCCCGCCTTCGAGTGGATCCTGAACTTCGAGAACGCTTCTTCTGTCGAGAAGCGGAGCATTTTGCAGGAGGTTTCTAGAGTTTTCACCTTCTTCATAACAGGTCCCTTAAGGACAACTCGCCCGGCGGGGCTTCCAGCTCCTCAGATTGTCTAGAGCCCTGCGAGGTCCTATGTTAGCCCAAACGGTGTATCGTAAGAAGGGGCTTGCCTATCGAGGGTGTTAACAGGAGGTCTGCGACAGGGGACGAGGCTATCTCTTCACAAGGGTCCGAGAGCAACTTTTTTCGATGAGCCGGAGCCTCCTTGGCAACTACCGTCAAACGCCCTCTCGAGTATCATGCGGCATTAGTGTTCTCAACACCAAGGCCGGCACGGTTAGATGCAGCAGGAAGATGCAGCAGGAAGCGCGACGAAAGGAGAAAGGACGTGTGCACAACGTTGCCCGTGAAGGCGAAGGCCGGTAGCGTGATAATCGGGCACACGATGGAGTTTGGGATCGACCTGCAGTCCAACACTGTCGTTGTGCCGCGCAGGAGGGACAACATTGGGACGGGACCGAAAGGCCTACCAGGGTTGCGGCGGTGTTCAACCCGCTCCTCGAAGCCCGATAACACCGAGATTGAAACGAGCGCACATGGATGCTACGGCCGCGAAGCGGTTTTGAGCCTCTTTGCGAAGGAGCCCCGACGCCATTAACGCCCGGGCGGTTAACATCGCTATCCTGCTCTTGCTGGTATTGGAGCTGGGGAGCGGTCTCGGCAGCTTCCTGATCGGGGCGCCGGCCGGCTGGTGGCTCTTCTGGTCTCACCGCGTCGGGGGTCTGGCCTTGGTCGTGCTCCTGGCCTGGAAAGTAGGCATAGCGGCGCGGTCCTACCGCCACCGCGGTCTGGGCGTCGGCACCGGGCTCTCGGCGGTCGGGGGTGTCCTTTTTCTCGGATCGCTCGCGACGGGTTTGCTCTGGGCGACCGTGGGGCTGCCGCGGGTTTCGGTGCCGGTGCTAGGTAGCTGGACCGTTCTTA
>JALZFK010000394.1 GCA_030861585.1 Actinomycetota bacterium
AACATGAAAGGCGTGCCGCTCCTGTGGCCGGCAGGGTGGCGTCTCAGGCTGCTGCCCGGAGGCGTGCGCTCCGGGGGAGCGGCGGAATTGATCGTAGCTCTCGTGGTTGGTGCGGTGACAGGCTACGGGATCTACACGCTACACCCCGCGCTTGGCGGGGTGTTCGCACCTGGAGCTTTTTAACCACTCCAGGGCTTGCCTGCTCTTAGGATGAATCGGTTGGCCGCGCTGTTCGCTATAGGAGGTGGAGTCCTCCAGCACGGCCGTCGCGGCGCGGCCCAGGTCTTCGAGGGCGAGCTTGCGTAGGTTGTCTACGCCGGGCTGATCCCGGTCCGGTTCTATCTTATCGGCCACGTACAGGGCGAGCGAGAGGGGACCCATCCCCGGCGCGCCCGTGGTGTGATGACGCACTGCCTCCAAGACCTCCTTGTCCTCGGTGCCGAGTGTCCTCCGCGAGAGTTCCGCGGCCACGGGTCCGTGCAGGAGCACGGGCTGCTCGCGCTCGAGTTCGCCCACAGCGATGCCCTCCTGGTCGGCGATTCGCAAGAGCTCCTCCTTGCTCATCTCCCGCGCCGAGTCGTGCAGGAGGGCGGCCAAGTGTGCCTTCTTCGGGTCGAGGTCATGCAATCTAGCGAGGTGCTCGGCGGTGTCCGCCACGCGCAAAGTGTGGGCATAGCGCTTATCGGAGAGGCGATCGCGAGCGTAGCTGCTGGCTGAGTCGAGGAAGGCATCGTCGATCATCGCAGGAATTGTAGAATAAAGGTATGCAAAACGAGAAGATAAACGCTGCTGAAGCGGAGCCAAAGAACCACGTTATAAAGAACGCTGAGATCGTATCCTTCGGTACCGAGCTACTCCTCGGAGAGCTGGTGGATACGAACGTGGCCTGGTTGAGTGCCCGGCTCGCGGCTTTGGGCGTCTCGGTCTACCGCCACACCACCGTTGGGGATAACATGGAGCGCGTGATCGCAGCTCTTCAGGAGGCTGCATCCCGCGCGGATCTCGTCCTCACCACAGGCGGCCTGGGACCTACCTCCGACGATGTAACCAACGAGTCTTTAGGACTTGCGACAGGTCGGGAGATGGTCGAGTACCCCGAGGCGAGGAGGCACGTAGACGAGATGTTCGCCCGCTTCGGCCGCGAGCCTACCGCATCTAATTACAAGCAGGCCCTCTTCCCCGAGGGCTCGGAGCTCATCCCCAACCCGGTAGGCACGGCGATGGGCGCCCTTCTGGAGCACGACGGAACCCTTTTCGCCACGTTGCCCGGCGTGCCCGCGGAGATGGAGAGGATGTTCGAGGAGACGCTGGAACCTTTGATAAAGGAGCGCAGCGAGGGTGCGATCGTCTCCAGGACGCTCCACTTCAGCGGGATCGGCGAGTCGGCCTTGGCCGAAAAGGTCCAGGACCTTCTCGACGCCTCGGACCCCACGGTCGCTCCCCTGGCCTCCGCGGGCAAGGTCCGCCTCCGCATCACTACCCGCGCCGCCACGATCGAGGAGGCCGAAGAGAAGATAGAACCCGTGGCCGCGGAGATCTTGGACCGACTTGGGGAGTACTACTTCGGTGAAGATGACGAAACCCTCGAGAGCGCCCTCGCTCGTCTCCTAACCGAGAGGGGCGCCACCTTGGCCCTCGCCGAGAGCTGCACCGGCGGTCTCCTCGCCAAGCGCCTTACCGACATGTCCGGTTCTTCTGCGTACTTCATGGAGGGCCTCGTCACCTACTCTAACGACGCAAAGGAGCGCCTGCTCGGGGTGCCACATGAGTTGCTCATGGAGCACGGGGCCGTCAGCGAGCCGGTGGCCCGGGCTATGGCCGAGGGCGTCCGCGAGGATGCCGGGACCGACTACGGGCTCTCGGTCACGGGTGTGGCTGGTCCCGACGGGGGGACGGAGGAGAAGCCGGTTGGGCTCGTCTTCGTGGGGATCTCGGACGAAGAAAGGACGACGGTCGAGAGGCTCGACCTCTCGGCCTTCAGGCGCTCGCGCGAGGTTATCCGGGAGCGGAGCGCCAACCGGGCCTTCGACCTGTTGAGGCATAGAATCCTCGAACAAAACAAATCCTAAAAATCCCCTTGTCGAGTATGGGGGGTAAGTAGTACACTTCCCCGAGTTGACGGCACGGAGAGGAGGTGATCCAGATAGACGCATCGAGTAGTAGTCGCGGGTATCTTCTGGGAGAGGTGGCTCTGACCTAGACCCACTGAAAGCCCTGCGGGATCCTGGGTTACAAGCTTATTCATCCGCCTCTCCGGTTGTGTAGGGCGGACGTGCTGGAAGACCAGATACCTGCGTAGCACTCAAAAGGGTACGGCCCCTGGAAAGATCCGGGGGCCGTTTTTTGTTGCTGCAGCACGGGGGCCGGTACCTAGCCAGGATCGAGCGGTCCTGCTCACCAGCCACCGGCTCTCACCGGCGATTTCTCCGGTCTCTTTCTCCAGCGCTACCCGTAGCAACTTGCGTAGCCGTGCCGAGGCGTTGGAAACCGGTGCTAAGAGAGCAACCTCCGACGTGCGAGCGCATCTAGGACCCGAAACCGCTTAGGAAGATCCCGGGAGACCCCTTTACTCCTCGCCGTCGTAGTAGCCCACCTTCGCGTCGCCCCGCAGGTACTTCTGCAAGATCCTCTTCTCTTTCGGTCCGCCGGGGGCCGACCCGGCAAAGAGACCGAACTTCTCCGAGTTCGGGTAGACCAAGATGTCCGGCACCACCATCGTCGAGAAGCAAAGGTAGCGGAGTGCCACGTCCGATGAGTTGACGATCTGGTGCGCTCCTTCAGCTCCCGTAAGCAGAGCCACGTAGTCTCCCCGCGAGATCTCGACTTCCCGCTCCCCGATC
>JALZFK010000396.1 GCA_030861585.1 Actinomycetota bacterium
CGCATCCAGTTCTGCGATCACCTCCTCGGCGACGCGCTTTTGCTCTGGGGTGTGGTAGAAGATCGCCGAGCGGTACTGCGTTCCGACGTCCGCTCCTTGCCGGTTCAACGTCGTGGGATCGTGGATGGTGAAGAAAACTTCCAAGATGTCTCGGAACGAGATGACCGTGGGGTCGAACGTCACTTGGACGACCTCCGCGTGACCGGTGGTTCCGGTGCAAACCTGGCGGTAGGTCGGGTCAGGCACGAAACCGCCCGAGTAGCCGGACTCTACCTTCTGCACCCCCCGTAGCTCGTCGAAGACGGCCTCCAAGCACCAGAAGCAGCCACCAGCGAGCGTGGCAACTTCCGTATGGGACGTGTTCCCCGACTGTTTGTTATCAACCGGTATCATCAGCACCATCTCCCTCTGCACGTGCAGACTTGGTCAACCCCGGTATACCTCATTTCCTCATCAGCGGCATCGGACGCGATGATCGAGCCTTCTATGGATAGGGACGAGAACCGGCCTTGCCTAATATCTTAACCCGCAGAGCCTTGGCCGCAACTTATCGAGGATCTAGAGCAATCCGTCCCCTCGGCGCAAGCTTTCTAACAGACTATAAAAAAGGCTACCGTGCGAGCATCGGAGACGGTTGCTATTCTATAGGTGCATATCGAGGTGTAGGGTGCGCCCCGAAGACGAGGCCTAGGTACCGGCGGGATCAGGTTCTTGAGAAGGTCCGCAAACTCGTACGTCGAGGTGAAGAGGCGTGGCTCTGGGGCCGAGTAGCAGCCGCGGCGCTAAGCGCTAGGGGGAGAAAGGGTGTTCGGTAGGAAGACACTAGAGGAACAAATCGCTGCAATGGTACGGGCAGAGTTCGCCGGGATCATTGCGGATCTCAAAAGGGAGCATCGGGAGTATCTCCACCGGTTGAGGCTCAAGGAAGAGGCCCGGGTTGCTCTCGAGAGCGCGGAGGCCAAAGTGCAGGAGTTGCACTCCGAGAGGATCGCGCTGAAGAAACGTTTCTGGGAGGCCTACTACGAGAAGGACGAGGCCGGCCTTTTTAAGATCGAATCGCGGAGCGAACGCCTAGAGCGCGTCGCGAGGAGAGCGGAGAAGGCCGTCGAGAAGGCGCGCGCGAACTTCGAGAGAGCCAACTTCGACGAGGTTGCGGAGGGCTTCGCGTTGAAGGCGAAGGCGAACATTGCGGAAGAGGAGGTCAATCGCCGGATCGGGGCGCTAGAGAAGGCCGTCGAGGCCCTGCTCGCCGAGGTGAGGCATGACGTCAAGGAGACCGGCCAGGCACTGCGCGACGAGTGCAAAGAACCCAGCTTCGACACCGACGAAGAGCGAGACGCCTACGTGGAACAGACGATCGAGATCCTAAAGACCCTCGCCGAAAGCTATACCCCCGGCGAGTAAAAAGACGTTGTCGAGCGGTGCGTTGCTCTACATCAACGGCTGGCATATGCGAGCCAAAAACCGTTCGTGCCGCCAGTTTCTGAGGCTCCGTCAGAGGCCGCTCCTATAATCAAGAACGTAAGATCTTCGGTCCGTGTCGCGTTGAGCCTCGATCATAAGCTTCATTCTCTTTTTAGAGAGCGGTTCGCCGGTATCGCGAGAAAGAGAGGGGGCTACATAGGGAAACGCGTCTTACCAGGTATTCGGTTGTTCCTTGCCGAGAACATGACCGTCGTGACGATCTTAGCTAGCCGTTCCATGGGCTCCAAGAGCGGAGAGACGGACTTTGGTGCGACGTACCGGCGCAAAACCCCAAATCTTCGCGCAAAGTTCCATGGTCCTCGATCTTCGAGTATAGTATACGGATCGGTAGGCCGATCAAGAGGGGGGTAACGCCTAGTATGATCAATCTGGTACACCGCCGCCTGCGGAGAGCGCTAGGGCCGTTCGCCTTGTCGACGTGCTTGATGCTGCTAGTGCTCTTAGTGTACGGTGGCGAGGCGTTGGCCGCCCAAAGGGGCACCGAGGAAAGCCTCGTGCAGGATTTGGCGCTTAGTGTCAACGCCTTCTGGGAAAGAGAGTTCGCGTCACGCGGATACCCTTACTCGCCGGCTAGTCTGGGGTTCGTCTACGACGAACCCGTGATAAGCGGGTGTGGTCTCGTCTACCCGAACGAAGGGCCCCTCTACTGTCTGCTGGACCGGACGTTATATTATCCGGTTGACTGGCGCTACGAAGGTCGAGATTTAGCGTCCTACGGTGAAGCGGTTATGGGCTGGGCGATCGCACACGAGATGGGTCACCATGCCCAGCAGCAAATGGACGAGTACGGTATACAGGGGTGGTATAGTACCTCCCTAGAACAGGCCGAGCTCCAAGCCGACTGCTTCGCCGGTGCGTGGGCAAAACAAGCCAACGAACAACTCGAAGCCGCAGACAT
>JALZFK010000409.1 GCA_030861585.1 Actinomycetota bacterium
GGTAGACGTCGATTTCCAGCTCGTTCGGGGAGATCTCGACCTCGACCTCCTCCGCTTCCGGCAACACCGCCACCGTAGCCGTCGAGGTGTGGACGCGCCCCTGGCTCTCGGTCTTGGGGACCCTCTGTACCCGGTGGGTCCCCCCTTCGTGCTTGTACATCGAGTAGGCCCCATCACCCTCGATCTCAACTATAATCTCTTTGTATCCTCCGACTTCGGCGGGGTTCGAGGAGAGGGTACGGTGCTTGAAAGCGAGGCGGTCGGCGTAGCGGATGTACATCTCGTAGAGCTCCCCGGCGAACAGGGCGGCTTCGTCGCCCCCGGCTCCCGCCCTTATCTCGAGTATCACGTCCTTGTCGTCGTTGGGATCGCGGTCTATGAGCTCGGCCCGGATCTTCTCGGCCAGGTCCGCGGCTCGCTCCTCCGCTGCCTGAGCCTCTTCCGCAAAGAACTCTCTTTCTTCGGTCGATTCGGCCGACGGGATCAACTCCCGCGCCTCCCGCCCGTCTTCGATGGCCTCCAAGAGGCCCTGGGACATCTGTGCGCCGCGCTTCATCCTCGCGTGCTCCTTGGCGACCTCCTCGTACCGGCGCCGGTCGGAGTAGATGTTCGGGTCCGAGAGCTCTTCGGTGAGCGCCTCGTAACGGGCGAGCGTCTCCTCAGCCAGTTTTATTACCTGCTGATCCATACCTCTTACAAAACCAACTTATTCGTCGCGTCGGGCGCGATGCGCGCCTCGTCTTCCTTCGCGAGGACCTTCTTCAAAGAAGCCATCGCTACCTCGACCTGATCGTCCGTCGGCTCCCGCGTCGTGAGCTTCTGCAGCTGCAAACCCGGCCAGATCAGGACCCTCACGATCGCATGTCCCTGGTTCTTTGCGCTCCACATAATGAACTCGAACGCCAACCCGGCGATGAGCGGGATGACTATGACACGGCTCAAGATCGCCTCGACCCACCAGTCGATGGGTAGCAAGCTAAAGATCAGGATACTCAGCACCAGCACGTACAACACGAAGCTCGTGCCGCAGCGGACGTGGCTCGTGTCGAGCTTGCGGGCGTTCTCGGGGACGAGCTCCTCGCCCCTTTCATACACCTTTATCGCCTTGTGCTCCGCCCCGTGATAGGCGAAAAAGCGCTTGATGTCCTTGCTGATCGCCGTGATAAGGAGCAGGTACGCTATGAAGATCAAGATCCTCAAAGCGCCCTCGACGAGGTTAAAGAGGATCGGGTTTTCGATGTCTCCCCCGAGCAGAACGCCTACGCCCTTCGTCCCCCAAACGGGCACGGCGAGGAAGAGCAAAAACGCCAGCCCGAGCCCGAAGATCATAGTGGCCGCGATCTCCTTCTTGGATAGGTCCTCCTCTTCGCCCAAAGCTATGTTCGTGGAGATGGTCAGGGCCTTCATGCCGAGCCAGAGGGTTTCGGCGAGCGAGAGGAAACCCCGGATTACGGGGAGCCTGAAGAGCTTGCTCTTCCGGGTGATGGAATTAAACGGTTCCGCTTGAACATTCACACTCCCTTTGGGTGTCCTGACCGCCATCCCCCAGAAGTTGGGGGAGCGCATCAAGACGCCCTCCATTATCGCCTGCCCGCCGACCCTCATGGCAGCCTCACCTGTTACTCTGGGAGAGCCGGCTCTGGAACCGCTGCACCCGGCCACCTGTGTCCACGATGCGCTGCCTACCCGTGTAGAAGGGGTGGCACACCGAACAAACGTCCAGGTGTATGTGCTCGCCCGCCGTCGAGCGGGTCTCGAACTCGTTGCCGCACATGCACCGCACGACCGTCGTCGTGTACTCGGGATGTATGTCCGTCTTCATCGAAAAACCTCCGTCTGATATCCAACGTCACCGTTTATTCTATTACGCCCGTAAAGAAATCGAAAAAGGCGGCCGCTGTCGCGGCCACCTTCAAATGTCAGTTGCCCTAAACGCGGACGCGCTGCAGCTCGCGGAGGAACTCCGCGTTGGTGCGGGTCTCTTTGAGCTTCTGTATAAGGAGCTCTACCTTCTGGTCGGTACCCAAAGCGCCCAGGATGCTCCGGACCTGCCAAACCCTTTGCGCCTCGCCCGGCTCCATAAGGAGCTCCTCTTTCCTCGTGCCCGAGTCCTCGATGTTGATGGCAGGGTAGA
>JALZFK010000411.1 GCA_030861585.1 Actinomycetota bacterium
GCCGAGAACTTCATCGGCGACGGGTACCACACCCAATCGACGCATATGAGCACGATCAAGGCTGGCATCATGCGTGTCAAGAGCCCGGCCTACCTCAAGGAGGGGGTACAGATAACCGCCAGCAAGCACGGGTGCCTGTTCATGGGGTTCCCGCCGGGGAGCTATTTTAACTACCCCCAGGGCATAGTGGACTCGATGCTGGACAACCTCGCGCCGGAACAGGTCGAGGTCCTCCAAGAGATGTCTATAATGCCCCTAAACGCCACCGTCTTCCCAAACCTGAGCTTCCTTCACTCGTCGATGGCCATAGAGCCGGAAAGCCAATCCATTCCTTACTTCACGCTCCGTGTCTGGCAGCCGCTCGGGGCGGGCAAGATGGAGATCTGGTCTTGGTGCCTAGTAGAGCAGGACGCTGACGAAGAGTTCAAGAAGAACTCCAACCGGTCCTTCCTAACGACCTTCGGCGCCTCCGGTACCCTGGAGCAGGACGACGCGGAGAACTGGAGCGGCCAGACCCGCGTCGGAGCGGGAGAGATGGCGGCCCAGCACTACCTCAACTACTCGGCGGGGTTCGCACACGTCGAGCCGATCCCCGAGGATGAGTGGCCCGGTCCCGGCACGGCTTACCCCAAGAACTACGTAGACTTCGCCCAACGCCACTTCTGGCAGACGTACTTCGACTTCCTGCTCGACGGCCACAACGGCTCCTGACGACCCGGAGGGGATGATGCTCGAGACATCGGTAGAGACGTACTGGGAAGCCTACTCGTTCTTGATGCACGAGGCCGAGGTCCTGGACGAGCGCCACGAACGGGAGTGGCTGGAGATGCTCACCGACGACGTGGAGTACCTGATGCCGGTGCGGGTGAACCGGGAGCGGGGAGAGGGCGACGGCTTCAGCGAAGAGGCCTTCTACTTTGAGGAGACGCACGGGAGCCTGGAGCTTAGGGTTCGTCGTTTCGAGACGGAGTACGCCTGGGCGGAGGATCCCCCCTCCCGCACCCGCCACTTCGTGACCAACGTCAGGGTCGCCCCCGGCGAGGAGGAGGACGAGATAGCGGTAAAATCCAACCTGCTCCTGTACCGCTCGCGGGGCAGCGCACCGGGCCACGACCTGCTCTCTGCGGAGCGCAAGGATGTCCTGCGCAAGGAGGAAGGGCAGTGGAAGCTCAGGCGGCGGGTGATTCTGCTGGACCACCATCTCTTGGAGACGCACAACCTATCGGTTTTTCTGTAAGCGCCTAAGCTAGCGAAGCGCTTACGAATAGGGGAAGACCTGCGGGGTAGCGCGACGGCCGTAGGGGTTCGACCCGCGAGGGAGATCCCAAAAGGAAAGGTTAGATGGACGACGAGTACACCAAGATCAGGAACCAGTCCGCGACCGCCTTTGTGCGAAAGGTCCGCACCAGGAACGGGGTACGCCTGGAGATTTACTCGCCCAAGGTAGACAAACGGGTATACCTCGACCCCTTACTGATCGAGAGCCTGGCGTGGCAGACCCCCGAGACGTTCTTGAATATCCTCGACGACCCCCACGAGCTCGCGGACGATTGGGAAGAGGAAGTAGAAGACACGGAAACCGAGTACACCGAGTTCACCAACGAGTTCGCGTACACCCTCGTGCGCAAGGTCGGTAGCGGCAACGAGGCGCGCTTGGAGATCCTCTCGCCCAAGCTAGGCTACCAGACCTACCTGGACGCCCCTCTGCTCGAGAGCCTGACGTGGCAGACTCCCCAGACGTTCTCGAAGTTCCTCGAAGAGCCGTACGGGCCCAGGGGCACGCACTAGCATGGCGAACAGTCTAAGCGGCAAGGTCAGGCTGCTAACGGGCGGGCGACCGGGGATAAGCTGGGCTTTGGTAAAGGGGGCCGCTCTACTGTGAGCGCGAACGGCAAACCCCGGCTGCGCGCACAACCTTCCGTGGAGGAGCGGCGCCGTTTGATCCGGGTGGCGCTCGGGCAGGAGCCGGCGGATCTCTTCGTCCGCGGCGGCATGGTGGTCAACGTCTACTCGGGTGAACTGGCCCCGGCCAACGTGGCCGTCTTGGGGGACCGCATAGCGTACGTCGGCCCTTTGGAGGAGGCCGTGGGACCCGAGACCGAGGTAATAGACGCCGAAGATCTCTATATAACTCCAGGGTGGATCGAGCCACACTCTCACACCTATCTGTACTACAACCCCGAGAGCCTCGCCGAGGCGATCCTTCCCAGCGGCACCACCACCGTGGTCTCTGACGACCTGGTCTTCTCCCAGTTCGGGGGCTCCGAAACTAGTCGGGCCGTTATGGATGAATGCGCCCGGCTCCCGGTGCGCTTTCTCTGGTACGCCCGTCCGGAACCGGCTTCTCCCATCGACGCCGGGTCGAATGACTACTTCCATCACGAACGGCTGGAAGAGGTTCTGGAGCATCCGCTGGTGGCGGGGGTTGGCGAGGCGCCCGCTTGGGCCCGCTTTCTCCAGGACGAAGAGGCCCCTTTAGGGGCGGCGATCGTCGAGGCCAATCGCCGGGGGCTCATAGTCGACGGACACACGACGGGCGCGCGAGACGATAAGCTGGCGGCACTAGTCGCCGCGGGCTTGCGATCCTGCCACGAGGCCGTCACCGTCGACGAAGCCCTCGAACGCCTCCGGCTCGGCCTGTGGACGCCCTTGCGGCACAGTTCCCTCCGTCCCGACCTGCCGGAACTTCTCCGCCTCATCACGGAGGAGGAGGTCGATACCCAAAGGGTCTGCTTCACCACCGACGGGCCGGCGCCGGATGCGATCGCGGAGCAGGGGTATCTCGACAACCTTCTCCGGATGGCCGTGGAAGCGGGCGTGCCCCCGGTCAGAGCCGTTCAGATGGCGACCCTCAACCCCGCGACCTACCTCCACCTGGACGACCACCTCGGTGGCCTAGCACCCGGCCGCCTGGCCGACCTCGTGCTTCTCCCCGATCTCTCCTCTTTCCGACCGCAGCTGGTCATTGCCGGGGGGAAGGTGGCCGCTCGCGAGGGCGAGCTGGTCGAGCCTATGCCCGGCGTAGACTGGGAGTCCTTCGGGCTCCAACTGGAGTTTCGGCAGGGCTCGTGGATCGAAGACCCTGCTGTTTACGACGTCCGCCTGGACGGAGATCTCCCCGTAATAGAGTTTGTCTCCGACGTCATCACCAGCTCGGAGGAGTCCCCACCGGAGGGCGAGTTGCCCGAAGGGTATTTACGCGCGGTGCACCTCACCAGGGACGGGCGCTGGATCGTACGCGCCCTGGTGAGCAACTTCGCCAGCGATCTTGACGGTTTCGCCACCACCGCCACCTCGAGCGCCCACGTCCTGGTGTTCGGCCGGAACCCAGAGGGGATGGCGCTCGCCGCCTCGCGGGTGCGGGAGTTGGGAGGAGGCATGGCGATAGCGAGCGGCGGGTGCGTTGTCTGGGAGGTCGCCCTCCCCCTCGGAGGCCAGATGACGGCCGGTCCCTTCGAGCAGGCATACTCTGTCGCTAGGGGGCTAAAGGAGCACCTCCAAAGCGCGGGTTACCCTTTCTCCGATCCCTTATACTCCCTGCTCTTCCTAACCGCCGACTTCTTGCCGGGCCCTCGCCTCACGTGGTCCGGCGTGCTCGATACCC
>JALZFK010000413.1 GCA_030861585.1 Actinomycetota bacterium
CCTTCAGGCGCGTCTTGTACGCTTGCCTCTGGTTCTCCGGGTACCGGGCGTTCACGCTCAGGTACACCGAGAGCACCGGCCCCGGATGCCCTTCCAAGCGCTCCTTAATCCTCCGAACGTCTTCAGCCTGTGTCATGATTCACCTCTACGAGTTTGGGCAGTAGTCCTCCACGGCACTCAAATAATAAAGGACGGCCAGCCGCAACGTTCCCTGCCGCGAAAGCCGGCAAACGCTGGGCAGCTCGATCATGAGGAACATCGGTGGTCCGGCCCTCGAGAATAAGGCAAGGAGTGTTTTGGCCCTGATCGCTACCCGACTCCTGATGCCCCTATTAACGAGATCGCGATCTTTGTCAGCCTACTTTCGTGCGTGGCTTCCGGGAAGGTGGGCTTCACGATGGTCCTCGCGCAGACCCTCTTTGCTCGGCGACCTTCTGCTCGCCCCCTGTATCGCAGCGGCTCGTATTTAGATTCCTTTGTTCTGCCGCGACTAAGACCGCTCCCCAGACTCCTCTTCCTCATCGGCCTCCTGCACGTACTCCTGCACGTATTCGCTTACCACATCGTGGAATTCTTCTTGGTTGAGCTCGGGGTGGATCTCTTTGATCTTGTCCACAAACGTGTTGATGGCAAGATCCATACCGCTCTTTCCAGGGTCTTCCGACACCGATCCTCCTCTCGCTAGTACTCTTCGGGGAGCACTTGTTCTCCCCTTCGGCGGGCGGCTGCGATTACCGAGGCTTTTTCCTCGAACTCCTTTGGAGAGTTCGAGTGCTCCAGGCACCAGGCGAGTACCCTGACGCGCTCGCGGAAGCCCTCGTCCTCGAAGAGCGCGGCCACCTCGGCCGGCGCCAGTTCGCCTAGCTCCACGAACGCCTCCTCGACGACGCGGAGGCTGCGGGTATTCGCGTAGATCCGTGCCGCCAGAACTTCGCGTTGCTGTGCTCGATCTATGACCTTTCTCCTTCGCTCGTCTTCGGATCGCGGCGGCCCGGTGTACTACCGGCATACCTTCTCCCGGTGTCCAATAGTAACAGGATGGCGCCGTAGAGGCGGACCTCGCTAACGATCTACAACCGCCCGTCGTAGGAAAGGAGGCCAGTGAACTCGGGACGCATCCAAAGCAGTAGCCTTGTGAAAGAAGATTCGCAAGATGCGATCGCATCGTGCTCCATCTGCGACAGGTACACACGAACAGCGGTCGATGTTTGTGTTCTGGTCGGAAAGCGAGTGCCGTTGGTCGCTCCTAGCCGGCGCTCCAACCGCTGTGGGCGCAGCGAACCCCGGCGACTGACCAACGTGCCGGTCAGGAGAATCGTCTAGATGAGCGGCGAAATGTATCGGCCTAAGGAACAACCGGCGGTTCTATGATGGCCGGGGCCAGCTCAGAGATCGATCTGAGCACGACATCGGCCGTGACGAGGGCTTGCTCGCTCGGTGGGTAGTGGGTATTGGGGATGGCAACGACGTACATGCCGGCGGCCTTTGCCGACAGGATACCGTTGTGCGAATCCTCGACGGCCGCAGACCTGGTGGGCTCGGTACTTAGGCGGTGGGCGGCTTCAACGTAGACGTCCGGGGCCGGCTTTCCGCGCGGGACCTCCTCGGACGAGACGGTTGCCCGGAAGTAACGTCCGAGCCCGCTAAGCCCTAGGACCAGGTCGATGAGCGGACGGTTCGACGAGGAAGCGATGGCTAGCGGCCATCGCTCCGCGAGGCGGGCGACCGCTTCCGGAGCTCCGTCGATAAGCGGCAGCTCCTTTCGGTAGATCGACTCGAGGCGGCGCACCACCTCAGCCGAGATCTCCTCTGGCGGTTCGCGAAGGCCTATACGGTCATGCATGTAACGCGACCACTCGAGCGAGCTCATGCCCATCATGTCCTGCTGGGCGCGCTCGTGCCAATGCCCGCCGCGCTCGCGCGCGAGGGCCTCGCGCGCAGCGTCCCAAACGTGCTCGGAATCGACTATGACGCCGTCGAGGTCGAAGACGACCGCCTCTATCATGGCGCTGCCCGGTGCTTCGGGTCGAGACTCATTAAACTCATGCGCTGGGATGATCGCGGCGACAGACCTGGACGCGGGCCGACCCGAAGCGGCTCTTGGCATCTTCGGAGCTCTGCTCGATCCAGGCCCTCCGCCGGTACTAGGAGGCGGCGCTCGCCGTGCTTTTGTTCGGCGTTCCCGCTTCGGAGCCACGAACGGTCCGCCTCCTGCGAGGAGGCGCGGATTCGCTCAAGCAAGCCGAAGGTTGTTCGGGCTCCAAAAATTGGAGGACTTACCGACGTACCACCAAGATGCCGGACGCAAGTATCCTTCATGAGCGCCTACGAAGGAAACGTTTACTGATCGTAGTAGGTAACTCTAAGATCGCGCATCAAGTTCGTGACATAGAGGCCTCCTTCTTCGACGCGATTGGCCAGGGTTATCCTACCTCCACATTCGCACTCGAAAGTGGTGCGTCCTTCCGAGTACCAGTCTTCTTCGAGGCCCAGAAGTACCAACCTCTCTCCGCATCTGCACTCGAGGACGATGCGCTCTGAACAGGGGAGAGAGCGCTCCGGCTCTCCCTCCGGCTCCGAATGACGCCGCACGTGACCCCCTTCCACTCTTCTACAGCGGCGAGCGTGGCGCCGATAGCCACGCTAATGCTCCGTGGGGGCTAGCCTGACACAGTTCCGTAATGAATACAACGTGAACCGTATTCAACTTGACGTAGCTTACGCTTGACCCGTGACTCCTCTAAAGGCTTATCTAAAGATCTAGTCGAGGTATAGATTCTCGCGAACAGAAAGGCGGCCAAGGCATAGAAAGAAAGCCCGAGCAGCATGCTAGCAAGGGAAACCGCGCTCGGTCAAAACGGTGCGGGGATCCACGCCCCGAGCCACAGCCTCGCTTATCACCCCGGTTTCGTAGTCGGTGGCTTGTTGCGGCCCAAGGCCCAGGCTTTGGGTAGCCGTAGCGAACTGCTTCTCGATGCAGTAGTTCGCGTAGGAGGGGGTCTCGTCTTGGGTTTGCCCGGCTCGTCTGGACGTACTCGTCGTTTCCTCCGCCGTGGTTCCCACAGCGTTCTCGGGTTCGATGCGCGTCGTCTCGGGACGGGCTTCCTGCCGGCCTTCGCCGCTCGCGAACCAAATGAAAGATCCTCCGAGCACGACGAGAGCTATCCCGATAACTACGGACGGGGTGCTAACGCCCTCGCCCCCCGAAAAGAAAACGAACACAGCCGCGAGTAAGAGGACGAGCGCGAAGAAGAGGAGGATACCGCTTGGCAACTGCGCTCCCATAGACCAAACGCCTACCCTTGTTTAACAGACCCCAAACGCTCAGGTTGGGGCTCGAAGGAGCCCGGTCCGATTGGTTGCTATTTTGGGTGCTCGTAGCAGGACGGCAAGGGTTAGTAG
>JALZFK010000011.1 GCA_030861585.1 Actinomycetota bacterium
ACTCGGGCAAGATCATGCGGCGCATCCTGGAGAACATCTCCGAGGGCGAGGAGCTGGGCGACACCTCCACCCTGGCCGACCCCTCCATCGCCGAGACCATTCAGGAGCAGACCCAGGAACAGATGCAGTAGCACACACCGCGAGCAAAGAGGGGCGGGGTATTTCCCGCCCCTCTTTTTATTTTTTTACTGCCCGAACCTTACCCGCTAGTCTCTGGCTCGGAGCTCTTAAATGGAGTGTCGAGCCTCCTCAGAACGCCTACTGACGCCGACAGGCTCGGGAAGCGGTTTTGGGCCTTGCCCTCATTCGAACTCGACGAACTCCTCCTTGGCTAGGCGCAGCACTTCTTCGTAGCTTCCCAGGTAGTACGCTCGCGTGACGAACCTCTGAGCCCGACGTCTAAGGCCGACCTCAGAGAGCGCGGCGTGCACTTTGCCGATGAGGCCGTACGTATTCTTGTCTTCGTCCTCGGCGAGCTTCACCACCGGCCTTACGGCCTTCAACCAAATCTCTTCGTTCTCGCGGCCCGGTATAGAATCCCACACTTCGGCCGATAGCCTCCGCTTCTTGCCCCCGCGGCCGTGAATGGTTACATAACGGCGCGGTATGCGGGGTTCTTCGTTCACATGCACGTCTCCTTCTCTCCGGCCGTGACGGATACGTTACGCTATCCGACCTCTCGGAGGCGCTGCAATTTTATAGCAAGAAGGGGGCAAAGCCTTGAGAAGATCCTGGCTTACGCCTGGATTGCCGTACGAGGTACACGGCGCGAACGCGACCAGCGGAATATTGGGGTGCCGGGGCTTTGGAGATGCAGATTCCGGAGCCCTCCGACGGTTCCGGAGGGCTCCGAACGTTTCCATCTTATTTATACTCGGACCTCTGCTTGACGCCCGCCTCGGCCTGCTCTCGCAGGGCTTAGGCGGTCCGCTCAAAAGCGGGATGGCGGCGCTCAGCAGATGAGCCGGCGGTGACGTAGAGGGCTAGGTCGTACGAGCCGGTTACGTCCGTGGACACCGCCAGGGTTAGCGGAGCGCGGAGGCCGACCAGCACCGGAGACCCCTATCGAGTTCCGGCCCGAAGCTCCGCTCTTGTACCCCTATTTCTCCTTTTCTTGCTTCTCCTTGGACTCCTTTTCCTTCTCCTCTGCTGTCTTTTTGGCCTCTTTCTTCTGCTCTTCTGTCACTCCGCCGCCGCAGCCGGTCAGGGTCAAGGATAGGGCCACGAGCAACGCCCCTATCAATGCACTCAACCGCTTAACCTTACTACTCAAAACCGCTCTCCTTTCTTCCGGTCGCCACACCGGGCGGCCCCGGGTCTGTTACCCGGTCCCCTACCCGAACTTCCACCGCGGTAGTATAGGCATATCTCCAGCTTTCCAGCTACTACATCGTCGTACACGACGGCGCCGCCCCGGGTCACATGTAGTAGTCGCGCAGGGAGCATCCCCGTACGGCTAGCTTAGTAGTCTAAGCTCGGGCTTCTGCCCCGGCGGGGGCACCAACCTCCCTCGCCGGGGGCCGAACGATAAACGGGACGATAGAACTCAACAGCATGATCGCCGCGATGATGTAGAAGGCGCGCGAGTAGGCGCCCGTCAGGTCATACATGTAGGAGATCAACAACGGCCCGAGCACGCCGCCGAACCCCCAGGCGGTGATCATCAACCCGTAGATCGTGCCAACGTTCTTGGAGCCGAAGTAGTCGGCGTTGAACGCCGGCATCGTCCCGAAGCCGCCGCCGTAACAAGAGACTATGACAAAGGCGAGAACGGCCAGCAGGAAGAACGACGAGCCGACGACCGGCATGAGGAAGAAGAGGGCCGCCTGTAAGAGGTACATTGTCAGGAAGACCCACTTGCGGCCGATGGCGTCCGAGAGCCAGGCCCAGAGGAACCTTCCCGCGCCGTTGGCGATGGAGATTATGCTCACCAGCCAGGCTGCCAACCAGGGGGCGGCGCCGGACAGCTCCTGCGCTATCGGGTCGGCCTCGGAGATGATAGCGATGCCGGCGGTCACGTTCAGGAACAGGAGCGCCCAGAGCGCATACCATTGCCAGGTCTTTAAGGCGCCGCCCAGCTCGTAGTCCACGCCCGAGCGCTCGCTGGTGTCCTCCTCTTCGGGCTCCCAGCCCTCCGGCTGCCAGCCCTCGGGCGGGTTCTTCATAAGGAACGACGCACCGACGACCATGACGAGGTAGATGACCCCGAGGATCGCGAAGGTCGGGAAGAGCCCGACACCCGAAACGAGTTGCTTGGCGATCGGCGCCGTCACCAACGCCCCGGCGCCGAAACCGGCCACGGCGATGCCGGTGATGAAGCCTCGCTTGTCGGGGAACCATTTGATGAGCGTGGCGACCGGCACGATGTAGCCGAGACCGATGCCGACGCCGGCCATTAGCCCGTAGGTGAGGTAGAGTATCCACAGGCTAGGCTCGGCGAAGCTGGCGAGAAAGATACCAGCCCCGTAGAGCACGCCTGCGGTGAGGGCTACGATACGAGGACCCGATCTGTTCATCCACAGACCGCCGAAGAAGGCGGCGAAACCGAGGGACAGGATCGCGATGCTGAACGTGGTGTTGACTTCCGAAACCCCCGTACCGTACGCATCCGATAGCGGTTTACGGAAGACGCTCCAGGCGTAGACGGCTCCGAGCGCGACCTGCATCAGCACCCCCGCCGCGGCGATCAACCACCGGTTGGTGACGTTCTGATTTGCTGCTTGACTTGCCACTTAGCTCCTCCCTTCCCTAAAGTACCCCTCTTGCTCTTGCCGAGACTTAATTATTCCCCTTTCGCTTCCCCACAAACCCACAAGAGTCGTACGTGCCTCCCCTTATTCAAGCCCGGGCGCGAATTCTTTCGTATCCACTGTAAACGTTGAAGCGGTTACCCCGCAAGAAACCCACGAGGGTCATTCCGAACTGGCGTGCCACGTCCATGGCCAGGCTGCTCGGGGCGGAGATCGCGCACACTATGGGCACTCCTGCGGTCAGGCACTTCTGCAAGATCTCGAAGCTGCTGCGGCCGCTCACCATCACGGCGTGATCCGAGAGGGGCAGTTGCCCCTCTAAGAGTGCCCACCCGAGGAGCTTGTTGGTGGCGTTGTGGCGGCCTACGTCCTCCTTGAGGGCGACGAGGTTCCCATCGGCATCGAAGAGCGCCGCCGCGTGTAGCCCGCCCGTCGCCTCGAAGAGCCCCTGTGCCTCCCGGAGCTTCTCTGGAAAAGAGTAGATCACCTCCGCCGCAACCTCCGGTCCTGCCGGGATCACCGGGCAACCACGCAGCTCCAACTGTTCGAGGCTCGCCTTGCCACACACGCCGCAGGCGCTCGTGGTGTAGAAGTGGCGTTCCAGGGGCTTGAGGCCGTAGTCGAGGCCGTCACGCAGCTCCACGTTCACTATGTTGTACTGCTGCTCGGCGTCGAGGTCGGGATCCACGCAGTAGCTGATCTTGAGAATATCGTCGGGCGAGAAGACGATCCCTTCTCCGTATAGAAACCCGGCGGCGAGTTCGAAGTCCGCTCCCGGCGTTCGCATGGTTACCGCGATCGTCTCTCTAGAGT
>JALZFK010000014.1 GCA_030861585.1 Actinomycetota bacterium
GAGGTGAGGTCCGAATCCTGAGCGACGGCGGCCGAGACCTGCCGCTGGTAGTCCTCCGAGGTGCGTTCGAGGTGGGCAGTGTTGAAGCTAGCGCCGAGCAACCTGGAGAGGTTTTGCAACAGCGCCAGCGCGGCAGGCGCCGAAGGCACGCTGGGCAGGTAGTGGGGCACCGAGGCCCAGAAGCTCACCGCCGGGAGGCCCTTCCCTGCGCAGTAACGGTGGAGAACACCGGTAATGCCGGTCGGGCCCTCATAGCGAGAAGGCGACAGTCCCAGGTTCTCGACGAGGGAGGGGTCCTGAGCGTTCGCCGCAACCGAAACCGGGCGGGAGTGCGGCACATCGGCTAGCAGGGCCCCAAGCGTGACCACGAGCCTTACGTCGAGCTCGCGGGCGAGTTCGACGACCGCCTCCGAGAACGCCCGCCACCGGAAATTCGGCTCGGGACCCGAGAGTAAAACCGCGCCCCGGCCGCCCAAAGCCTCGACGCTCGTGCCCGTGGCCGAGAGGTCGTTCTCGGGCCACTCAATTGTGCGGGTAACGCCTTCGACCAGCTTGATCTGGGGCCGCGTCGTCTGGTAGTCGAAGAACTCTTCTGCATCGAAGCCACCGAACCGCTTCGCCCCACACGACTCCCCGATATTGCTAACCACCATGCTCGCCGCCTCCGCCGCATCGTTCCAACCCGTGAACCCCGCGATGAGCACCGGACGGTCGAGCTCCGGCCGCCGCTCCATGTTTATGTGCCTGTTCTCCATAGAACAGAGCTTACCACGCCGGCACGGCAGGAGCTCCTTGCACCCTTCGCGCCGTCGCCCTACAAGACTGATAAGCGGTCTCAGATCCCCACCCGCCACGGCTCACGCTTCTACGCTTCCCGCCGCAACGGCACAAGCGGTTGCGCAAACGGCAAGAAACCTTGTGGTGAGCACGCACGTCTTCGGCAAGGCCGGTTCTTATGGGAAACATGGGTCGCAGGCGATCACCCGCTCATTAAACAAAGCTGCGCGGAAGTTTCAGGGCTTCTGCGAGTCTCTTCAGGTATTCGCGTTCGGAGATTTCGATAGCGCCGAGGCTTGAGAGGTGGTCGTTCTGGATCTGGCAGTCGAGCAACACGTAGCCCCGCTCCTTGAGGCGCTTGACGAGGTGTACAAAGCACACCTTAGAAGCATCGCGCATCCGGGTAAACATCGATTCGCCCATGAACGCGCCACCCAAGGTTACGCCGTATAGCCCCCCGGCCAGCTCGTCGTCCTTGTACGCTTCGACGCTGTGAGCCTTGTCTTTCCGGTGAAGCGCCACGAAGGCCCGGATTATCTCCTCGCTGATCCAAGTCTCCTGCCGCCGGGCGCACCCCCTGATGACGCCCTCGAAGTCGCAGTCTACCCGCACTTCGTAGACGCCCTTGCGCAAGGTTCGTCCGAGCGATTTAGAGACGTGTAAGGCATCGAGCTCCAGAACGGAACGGGGGTTCGAACGGTAGAACTCGATTCTCCCGTATCGGTCGGCCATCGGAAAGGCCCCGGCACGGTAATAGGCTTCGAAGATCCCTGGGTCCAGCTTCACACGTTCATACTAATCCGTCAGTATCCGGTTGTCAGCCCTGTCGAGTCCGCAACCGCCTCTCAGATCTACACATAGGCGAATGTTTCGGAGCCTGCCTTAACTGTTTTCCTCGGGACATTCGTGTATCAGGGGCGCCACCTTACCGACGGTCTTCCCGTGCAGGTCGGTCACTTCCTGGGTCTCCACCAGCGCCCGCACGCCGCGTCGGTGGAGGACGGCGAGGACAGCGGGGGCGACGGCCCTTCCGGTACCGTCGGAGATCTTGAGTGCCAAGCCCCAGCCTTCGGGACTCGCGGCGGCGAAGACGCCTTCGGCACCGCTTTTTGCGACGAGATCCGTGGGTTCCATGAGCCGAGTATCGAAACGCCCCATCCCCGCGACCATAAACGGGTGCGTGCGCATCGCATCACGAACCCTCTGGACAGCCTCCAAGAGGTTCTCCGGGAAATCCTCTGCGCCCCCGGCGGCGAGGCGGGCGAAACCGAAGGCGAGGTTCCCAAGCGGCAAGGCGAAGACCGGTACGCCGCAGCCATCACCGGCGAGCCGCACCATTTCTGTGTCGAGCCCGCAGAGCCTCGCAACGGTCCGCCGGACCAGTTTCTGCAACGGCCCTTCGGGGTCGCGGTAGCCCGCCGGGTCCCACCCGGCACAGACGCATACGGCTAGCATGCTGGCGTGTTTGCCCGAGCAGTTGCCGTGGATGGGGCGAGGACTCTCGCCGTTGCGCGCTAGGCGGGCCGTCATGAGGGCGTTCCTTGGCGGGTGTGTGCCGTTCTGGAGGTCGTCCTCGGACAGGCCTGCCTTGCGCAGGATCGAGCGCACCGCAGCCAGATGGCGTGGCTCGGCGTTGTGGGAGGCGCAGGCGACGGCGAGCTCCTCGTCCGTGATCCCGAAGGCTTCGGCCGCCCCCGAAAACACGAGCGGTAAAGCCTGGAAAGGCTTCGCCGAAGACCGCAGGCAAACGTAAGCCTCCGGATCACCCAAAGAGTCCTTGGTCTCCCCCTGCGTATCGCGAACGATGTAGCGTCCCCGGTGAACGCTCTCGATGAGGTCCCCGCGCCAGACGGCAACAACGGGCGCGTCGAATGGTACGCCGTTTACGGCGTCGCCCAACGCTTCTTCCGGTTTGCTTGAAGGCTCCGGCCCCAAAGACGCTTTACCTTCTGAGGAGCTCTATGATGCGCAGGGCGACGAGGTCTTCGGCGACGCGCATCCGGGCCATCGCCGCCGGGAAGTCGTCCGCGGCGTGGTATTCCCGCGCCTCCGTGATGAGGTTCCTCAGTCGCTCCAGCAATTCCTCATCGGGGCCCTCCGGGCCGCCGGGGCCTGTATCGCGAACGCTGGCCTCGGCCATGCCCATCACAACCTGGGGGCGTCTTTCGGCCCACATCGCGTGGAACGCATACTCTAGGTAACCGCTTATCCGCAGGAGGTGCCCGACCCGAAGCTCGGGCAGGACGTTCCGCGGGACGGCCTCTCCCTTCGTAAGCCCTTCGCTCATGCGAACCACCGGCGGAGGTTGCCGGAGAGGACATCCGAGATCTCGCCTTCCGAGAGGCCAGCGAGGTCAGCGGCACCTAAAGTGGCGTGCAAGGTCGAGGGGATGTCGCCGTAGGGGATGTCCGATCCGTAGCAGATGCGCGAAGGGTCCAGGGAGCAGAAGAGCACGAAGAGGTCCTTCGCCTTGACTACGGAGGTCTCGAAGAGGATGTTCGGGTGGTCCTTGAAGG
>JALZFK010000066.1 GCA_030861585.1 Actinomycetota bacterium
CACTACCGCTCGAAGACCTGCACCACTGCACGGTGCGAACACCCATCATCCCTACGAGCCACGCGAACAGGTGCAGAGTAGGGTCGGGCAACGCTTCCCTAACCCTGGCCTCTCTGCCTCTCATCGAGAAGCGCCGAAAGGCGGAGAGGAAGTTGCCGAGTCAGGCACGCTCGTAGAAAGGCTTCGAAGGCGTCTTCGAGACCCCGAACCCCGACCGAGATATCGGTGACGCCGAGGACCGGTACCCAAGAGGGACCGAAGCTCACCCGATATCCGGTGCCCCACAGTTGCCGCGCCAGCTCCTCTACGAGTTTGGCGGGCGCCACCGAGGGGTCAGCGAGGCGGACAGCGTGGGTCTCGAGCACGGCTTCGGTGAGAGCAGCGTACTCGGTGACGGAGCGAAGGGCCATGTCTAAAGCGCCCGTTAGCCCCTCGCTGTGGAAAGCGCGTATCTCGCAAGAGATTCGTCGTGTGGCGGCCGCAACATCCTCGGTCTGGACGAGGGAGTAAAACCTGGCACTGGGCGCGGGTTCGCCGAGGATGGATCCCGCCGGTATCCCGTCGTCGGGGTGCCAGGAGAGCGTGGCCCAAAACGAGACTGCCCCGGCATTGCGGGTGGAGATCCTACCCACCGGTTCCTCGGAGAGCAACGCGAGGACGCGCCCCTCCCCTGGCGTCCCTGCATTCCAGGGAACCCGTGACGCCGCTATCGGCACCGTGCCCGGTTCGTTCAGCGGGTGGCCTTCTCCCCGGGCCGAAAGGCTTCCTGGGCCGCCGCCGAGTCCAGCTCGCGGGTCTTTTCCAGCCCGTTCCGGCAGGCTTCGACGAAGCCCCTGAAGAGGGGGTGAGGCCTCAAGGGGCGGCTCTTGAACTCCGGGTGGAACTGGCTCCCGATGAAGAACGGGTGGCCTTTGATCTCGGTGATCTCGACGAGCCGTCCGTCGGGGGAGGTGCCGGAGAATACCATCCCGGCCTGCGCCAAAGCGTCCCGGTAGCCGTTGTTGACCTCGTAGCGGTGACGATGCCGCTCGTAGATCAGTGCACCTTCCAGTTCCTCGCCATAGACCTCCGCCGTCAAAGTGCCGGATTGAATAATGCACGGGTAGCGCCCGAGGCGCATGGTCCCACCCATCTCGACGCCCACTTGGTCCGGCATGATGTCTATGACCGGATGCTCGCTCTCGGGATCAAACTCGGTCGAGTTGGCCTTCTCGAGGCCGACCACGTGCCGGGCAAACTCGATCACGGCTATCTGCATCCCCAGGCAAAGTCCTAGGTACGGCGTTCCCGTCTCCCTCGCATACCTGGCCGCCTCTATCTTTTCCTCCGTGCCGCGGTCCCCGAACCCCGGCAAAACTAGAACCCCGTCCGCCCCCGCAAGGCGCTTCTCGGTAGATGCCGAGTCCGTCAACTCCTCGGCGTCTACCCAGTCGATCTCGACCTTGAGGGCATGCGTGCCACCCGCGTGCCCCAAAGCCTCGATGACTGAGAGATACGAGTCCTGGAGCTTCACGTACTTGCCCACGACGGCCACCCTCACCAACTCTTTGGCTGAGAGCATCCGCTCGACCAGGGCTCGCCACTCGGCGAGGTCCGGGGGTGGCGCGGGCAGCCCCAGCTTCTCCAGGACCAGCTCGTCGAGGCGACCCTTGTGAAGTGTGAGGGGGATCGAGTACAGAGTTGGGGCGTTCTCGGCCGGGATCACCGAGTCGAGCTCGGTGTCGGAGAATAGCGAGATCTTCCTGCGAACGTCCTCGCTGATCGGCCGGTCGGCCCGGCAGATGAGGATGTCGGGCGAGACGCCGATCTCTCGCAACCTCTGGACGGAATGTTGGGTGGGCTTGCTCTTGAGCTCGCCGGCCGCCTCAATGTACGGCACGTAAGAAACGTGCACGTAGAGTACATTGTTACGCCCGACATCGTTTCGGAACTGCCTTATGGCCTCCAAGAACGGCAGGCTCTCGATGTCGCCCACGGTGCCTCCGATCTCGGTGATAACGATGTCCTTATCCCGTCCCAAGCGACCGATCCGGTTCTTGATCTCGTTGGTTATGTGCGGGATGACCTGCACGGTGGCCCCGAGGTAGTCCCCTCGCCGCTCGCGGCTTATGACCTCCCAATAGACGCTCCCGGTAGTCACGTTGGAGAGCCTCCCCAAGTTCTCGTCCAAAAACCGCTCGTAGTGCCCAAGGTCCAGGTCGGTCTCGGCGCCGTCCTCGGTAACGAAGACCTCGCCATGCTGGTAGGGGCTCATGGTGCCTGGGTCGACGTTTATGTACGGATCGAACTTCTGTAACACCACCTTATAGCCCCGGCTCTTGAGGAGCATGCCAAGGGCAGCGGCGCTCGTCCCCTTCCCGATGGAGGAGACTACCCCGCCCGTTACAAAGATGTACTTAGTATCCGCTACCGACTCCACCAAACTAATCACGCCCCCAAAGATCGAACCAGCGTAACAACCCTACCCTTTCTACGGGCCTCGAGGAACCCGAACATCATGGGCAAAGAGATACACCGGGGACGAACCCCGGTCACTAGCCACGACCGAATACCCGAGCGCAGCTTCGACATCCCTGAGCATGATACGCCCCTTCGCCTCGAAATAAAACAGCCTAAAGTCTTCCAATCGTCAACGGGCATGCCAGAACCACCTCCAAAGGCACCACGAGCCGTTCAGAAACTTGCTCCCTCGAGACACAAGGTCCGCTGCAGGCCCAGCAAAAAAATCGCCGAAAGCGTAGGGGCCCCGGTGTGTCCGTCGCGCCACCCGTTCTACTAGACCGTAATCTTACCCGCTACCGCTCGCCTGCTGTGGAGGCCCAACCGCACGCACACCATCGCCCAGCTCGGCGGGTACTCGCGCACGCATACTAACCATCTTGCCCAGCTGGGGTTGACGCATGCCTAGCGTCTTCCCGAGGTTTGGAACGAGAGGTCCACCCGGGCTTTGGTTGGACGCCTCTCCGCCGCCCGTTCGCGGTCCGGCGGGAGAAAATCGTTTGAAGGCCGCGGCCGCGATCTGTGGGGTTTGATCCGATAATGACAAGTTCAGCTTTAGCTGTAACTGGTGGTGCTGTCTGGCCAGCGCAGACGAGCCCGCGGCTGCCTGCCACCGGCCTTTGTCTCGCTCGCTTTGCAACCATTTCGTTCCTCCCATGCCTATAAAGAAAGCGGTAACGAGTGATATATACGGCAGCTTACCGGTTGCCATCACGTCTACGGTGCTAGAGGCACCATACCCTGCCCAAAAAGGCACCGACCGCAACAAAGCCAAGGGTTCCATTGCTAACATAAGAGGATAGAGAACCCCATTTATTCGTGTTGTCCCCAGCACTTCGCCCTCTTCCTCGCCAGTCTCGGCATCAGCCTCAGATAACAGCGACCTGTTGTTGATCGTATAGGCACTGGTATCCGTTC
>JALZFK010000080.1 GCA_030861585.1 Actinomycetota bacterium
TGCGTAATCGGGGCGAGATCTCTCCGGAGGTAATGCGCCGTATCCAGCGCGATCTCGACCTAGAGGAGTCGCGAATCGGTGGTTGAGAAATTGAAGCTAGAGGTAGATAGCCTCTATTTCACTCTACCGCGGAGTAGGGGTCTTCCCGGAAACTCTCTGCAAGGGCGCCGGCATATTGGTCTTATCCCGTGATGGGTATCTAACTATCATGAGCGAGTACGCGACGAGCGTCCACCTGACTCCGGCGGCGCGAGGACTCCTCCGCCCAGATGAGGTGCTGGTGCTTGAGTGGCACCGGTTAGCGCTCTGCTGCGCTGGAGCAGGGGAAACGAGCCTGGGCGTGATGAAAGAGAAGACCGCCCGCAGGCGCAAGGGGCTCGTTCGGTTAAGACCAACGCCGAGGACGATCCACCGGTCTATGCTGCCCGAGCTATCTTCCCGCACGTGGCGGGGCGGGAGATAAGGATCAACGCCCGCAAGGTCTTAGGCATTCGCTTCTTCACAACGGATCTGCCGCAGGACTTCGGGTTGCGCTCCATCTTCGGCCGCTTGCCCCGGCCGCAGTGAAAAGCCTTGTAGGCTAGCCGTTGGCCCTATTCACCGAGCTGCCTAGTAGGGGTCTTCCCGGAACCTCAGTTGCCGCTTCTGAGGTCTTCTCGGGAACTCCTGCTAGCTCGCCTACGGAGGTGTTCGCTAGGTGCTGCTGGATGAGGCTGTGGCGAAAGCGGGCTCCACCCCCTACCCGGCGAAAGATCTGTCTCTCACTTCCCCTTTCCAGAGAATCGGCCGGGCGCGGAGGGAGGTTGCCAGCCCGAGGGAGGAGGCGGTGGGCGACTTTCTGAAGCAACAGAAAGGTGCTTTGGTCGACAAGCGCGACGGCGACCCGTACTCCGAGCCACCACCTGCCGGGGGAGGGAGCTAGCTGCTCCCTCCCCAGAGTCGAGATTCGTTTGATCGACGCCGGGAGTCCATCGCCACCGCCGACCCCGGTCGGGCGGTTGTGTCAGGCGCTCTTCGTCTTCTCCACGGCTTCCAGGACCTTGGGGTTCTCGGACTGGAGGGTGCCGTTTTCCGCTACGTCCTCCAGCGGGTATTCCCGGAAGAAGATCAGGGTCTCCCCGATGGGGTAGACCTCCTCGATGGCGTTAGTGAGCTTCTGCACCAGGTCCTTCTTGACGTCCGTACGGATGCCCGGAGGGACCTCCATGAATACGACCGGCATCTCTGGTCTCCTTTCTCGCGCCTTCGCGCGCGTTTTCCACCACGAACCTCTTCGCTGGTCTCTCGCGAACCCTCAAACCGTTACATCGCGGCCTCCTTTCGTTTTGCATATGGGCGTGTGCCGTGCGGAAGGCGTCGGCCGTCGTGCACGGGCGCGATCTGCCCAGCTGGTCGACGCACAGTGGCCCCCGACGCTCTACAGGGCATTTCCCTCGCCTAGTCCTCTAGCGTCGTCGACAGTCCGAACCGTCCGAAGATGCTGGGGTCGGCGAAGCGCCCGAGGAAGGTGATCTCCCCCCCTTCGAGCGCCAGCAGACCTCCTGCCCCTGTGAAGGTAAGCGCCCTCTTTACGCTGTGCTTCACGTACGCTTTCTTTCCTTCACGCTCCCTCACGGGTATGGATCCTTTCTCGAACCTTCTTCTGCTCAACCGGCTTTCTGGAGCTCGCCCTTCCTCGCTACGCCGCGGTGCTCGGCCTCGCGGCGCGCTTGCGGCCTGCAAAAAGCCTGGTCAGCGAGTGTAGGTGGACGATGAACCCCAGCGGCACGACGAACAGCGGGATCAGGCCCAAGGGGAATACCGACAGCAGCCCGGTGGTCGCTGAGACCCCCCCGAAGATGGCCTGCAGCGGTGCCGCCAGGAGCCTGCTACCCGCGCCGAGCGCCACGACGAAGTCGAGCATCCCGAGCAAGTTCGTCGCCACCGCCGCGCTCCACGCCCCAGCGAAGCGCTTGGCGTATAGGCAAGCCGCGCCGAGGGCCGCCAGTCCGGCGATGATGTCGCCCACGCCCGCCGGCACGGCGAAGAACGCGGGCAAGAGACCCATCGCCATGAGCGGTAAGAAGATCGCGCCGACGAGGCGATAGGATTGGAAGGCGAGCAAACGCTGGGACGGGATGCGGTCGACCACCTCGCGGTAGGTTCCGGAGAAGTACCTCAACCCGTAGCCGACCGTTATCAAAGCCAGGTTCCAGGCCAGAACTATCACCGCGCCTACTATCGCGGGCGTGTTCTCGGGACGGGGTAGAAAGACGATCAGGAACGCCAGGGCGAGCCAACTCGCTAACGCGGTACCGAAAAGCAAGGAGACCCCCACGGCCTTCGACGCATCGAACAGCGAGCGCGTCGCACGCCTCGCTCCCACCCACGCCACGACCGCCGTGGCAACTATGACTAAGACAACCAGCACGGCCGCCCATAGAGGAACGTCTTCACTGTACACGACCAAAACCTCCCTTCCGAGCCGCACCTTCGGCGGCTACAGCTTCGTCCCACGACGAGCCTGCTCGCATCCCACCCTGCCGACGTGCGATAGCGTCGCGTGCCAGCGAGATCGCACCACCGAGGACGAGGGCGCCGGCGAGGTAGGCTGCGAGTATCCATAAGG
>JALZFK010000085.1 GCA_030861585.1 Actinomycetota bacterium
GCAAGAGCAACTCCAGGAGGTGCTTTTCTCCCGGAGGGCTCGTCGGCTGGAGGAGGTAGACGTCCTCTCCGCGTACACTCTCTTGAAGTTCGACCTGCATCTCCCCGTCCGGGAAGACCTGCACCTCGCGACTGCCCGGTCGGATGTCGAGCTCGGCGGCGATGGCCTCGGCGAGGGTCACGTTCGCCGAGCCGGCAAAGATCGTTGGTTTCATCCCTTAATCTACTCTCCTGTTACCCTTTGAATTTTCTCCTTCGAGCCCTTACTCTCACTTTTCGGTGGGTTGTTTACGCCTTGATCGAGACCCGAAACTTGGACAGCTTGGAACGCTTCGTGCGGGTTGGCAAAGACTTTGCACCTGGGCAACGTATACCTCCGGTTATTCTCTTTTCCCTAACAACCTCCTTAAAGAACCCCTTGCCCTGCCCGGTTTCGAGCTCGGCTGTTCTAGGTGTTGGCAGAAGGCAGAGGCATCGGTGGTTCTTAGAACAGCCTGCAAACCTGCCTTCTGCTACCCTCGAAATTCCTCTATGAGACCCCGCAGCACGTGGTAGATCGAAGCCTGGACCTCCTGGATACGCGGGATATAGTCCGAGCGTACGACCACCGCGTGGTCCGCGAGCCGCTCGCTCACGATCCTCCCACCGTCGTAGCCCACGATCCCCACCGTGAGGAGCCCCCGTCTACGGGCTTCGGCGAACGCGGCCAGGATGTTGGCCGAACCCCCGCTAGTAGAGATCCCAACCGCAACGTCCTCCGATCGCGCGTGGGCGATAAGTTGACGGGCGAAGATAGCTTCGCTGCCTATATCATTGGCAATAGCCGTGATGTTTGCCGGCTCGGCTGAAAGCGAAACCGCCGGGATCGGACTAAAGCCCGGCGGTGGGGCCACGCAGTCGGCGACCAGGTCGTTCGCGTCCGTGGCAGAGCCGCCGTTGCCGAAGGCGATGATCTTGCCTCCCCGCTCCAGCCGCTCGGCTACGGCCGCCGCGATAGCCGAGATAACAACTACTTCCGTCTCGGCGGCCGCCGCCCGCATGCCGTTCACTTCTTCTATCTTCTGCAGCATCGAGCCTTGAACCTCCTCCACAACTTCTTCGAGTTGCTGCTCCTTCCCACCAAGGAAGGGGTAGAGGAAGGAGGAGGCTCCTACGTCATGCCCCTGCTCCCGATGCTCGAAGTATACGTGCACCGTCTCCCAAAGCATGTGGTAGAGGACCTCGAAGAGCTCCTGACACACGAACGGATCTTCATCCGGTGGCGCGAAGGGGTAATCCCCCACCTCCCCTGCCAGCGCGAAGGTGAGCGCTCCTCGCTCCCGAGCAATCGAGAGCACCCGCTCCACTGCTATATCCCCGGACGGAAAGGAGAAGCCCATGACTATGTCCTCCGGTTGCAGGATCACCGGCAGGCGAGCCTCGAATTCCGACCCCAAGTCAATCGCTGGTAGCGCCCGCTTGCCCACGATGACGGGATGTACGAACTCGACCGAGACGTGCTGGGCATCGGTTGCGGCGGGGCCGTTTCCAAAGGCTAGAAGTCGTCCACCCTCAAGGAACCGGCGGGACATCTCGTGGCAAGCTTCGGCCAGCCGAGGGGCTTCGGCCTTGAAGAAGGCTTCGAAGACCGCATTACGCCCGAGCAACTCTTGCCTACTCCGGGCTGTAAGCGTACCCGTATCTACTGGCCGCATCGCTTGTATCTCCGATGAGAAGATATGTTTGCTAAATTAGCCCGGGGCCTCCGACCAAGAGAGTACAACCGGGCAGTGTCCTGAAGGCGGTTCTGGGGGTGGTCGTGGAACAGCGTAG
This sequence comes from Actinomycetota bacterium, assembly GCA_030861585.1. GTDB lineage: Bacteria > Actinomycetota > Rubrobacteria > Rubrobacterales > Rubrobacteraceae > Rubrobacter_F. The sequence continues at coordinate 1,812 of JALZFK010000085.1, forward strand.
GGCGCTGCACCCAGGCACCATCGCCCGTCTGATGGTAGATGTTGTCGCCGCAGGCCTCGCACCACGTTTGGTCGAATCGAGGCTTTTTGTGCTCGAATCGGAGGTCATGGTAGTAGGTGTTGAAGTCCAATACTTAAGGCACTTCCATAGCAGAGAGCAGCCCATGCCCGCGGTTCGCGGTAGCATCTCCCACCAGCCAGTCACCTCGAAAGAACCGAAGCCCTTGGTGGTTGGGGGTGCAGGCCGCTAGTGTGCAATATCTGCCGAGCGGATTGGGGGCGAATCCAGTGTCATGGACAATCGTGTATGCACAGAGCCGCATGGTTCGCCTACGACCTCTCCACAAGAATCTATGCCACGATGGGCGATACACTAATGTGGTTACGACCTTCTTGCTAATCTGATCTCCTCTTAACAGATCCTTGGCAGCGGATCTCCGACCAGCATGTCTATCATCCGGGTACCACCGAACCCGGTGTGCATGAGGACCATCCGTGCCGGCTCCTCGCGCACCTCCCCGATAATCGAAGCCTCTTCGCCACCCTCGACGCTACGTAGCGCATCCAGCGCTGCGTCCGCCAATTCTGGAGCCACGACGGCAAGCAGCTTGCCTTCGTTGGCGACGTAGAGGGGGTCTATCCCTAAAATCTCGCACGCCCCGTGAACAACGTCCTGAATTGGAATCTTCTCCTCCCATAGAGCCACCCCATACCCCGAGTCCCGGGCGAGCTCGTTCAGGACCGTTCCGACGCCACCTCGTGTAGGGTCTCGCATGAAGCGCAACCCGGACCCCGCGGCCTCCTTTAGCGCCTGCACTAGTGGAGTGAGGGGTTGCGTGTCGGAGAGCACCTCGGCCTCCAGCTCCAAATCGCCCCGAGCGATCAAGATAGCGGCCCCGTGATCGCCCAGAGTACCGGAGCAGAGGATCCTGTCTCCCGGGTGCACGGAAGCGGACGATAAGTTTAGCCCCGGGTCCGCAACCCCTACCCCAGTAGTGATAACGTAGAGACCGTCACCCTTCCCGCGCTCGACCACCTTGGTGTCTCCCGTAGCGATAGAGACCCCGGCCCGCTCGGCCGCCGTAGCCATCGCCTCCACCTCGTGCGCCAGCACCTCGGTCTCTAGCCCCTCCTCGACAATGAGGGCGGCGCAGAGCCCTACAGGAGCAGCCCCGGAGACTGCCAGGTCATTCACCGTCCCGTTGACCGCCATCTCCCCGATGGAGCCACCGGGGAAGACCAACGGGCGCACCACGAACGAATCGGTGGTCAAGGCTAGCCGAGCGTCACCGAAGGGCAGTATTGCCGCGTCTGAGAGCGGCGCGAGCGCCGGGTTATCGAGAACCGGCAGCAGCAGGCCCTCTATCAGTTTGTGGGTCGCCTTGCCCCCGGCCCCGTGGCTCATGTCTATCCGCGGGGCGGTGAACTTCGGCGGCCGGCGGCGGTTTTGTTCGAGTGCGTCGAGGACACGCTGCTCTCGCTGCTCGCTCATTACTTGGTCCCTATCTCGACCTTCTCGAACGCCTTGCGCCCAAAGTTGTAGTAGGCGGCGCAGGCGCCCTCGGAGGAGACCATGAGCGCACCCAAAGGATGCTCCGGCGTACAGGACGTGCCGAAGACCTTGCACTCCGGGGGCTTGAGCACGCCCTTGAGCACCTCTCCGCATTGACAGGCCTTTGGGTCCGCCACCCGCACGCCCGGGGTGGAGTAGCGCAGCTCGGCGTCGAAGTCCGCGTAAGCCGCGGAGAGCTTGAGCGCCGACTGGGCGATGAAGCCCAGGCCTCGCCACTCGAAGTACGGCCTGAGCTCGAAGACCTCGGCCATGCTCCTTAAGGCCTGCAGGTTCCCCTCCCAAAGAACTACCCGGCCATATTGGTTTTCGACCTCGCACCGCCCCTCATCGATCTGGCGCATGAGCATCAAGATGGACTGCAAGAGGTCTAGCGGCTCAAACCCGGCCACCACGCACGGCTTGCCGTAATCCTTGGGCATGAACTCGTAGGGCCGGCATCCGATCACCGTGGAGACGTGCCCCGGACCGATGAAGGCGTCGAGGCGCAGGTCCGGGGAGTCCAGGAGCGCCCGCACCGGGGGCACAATGGTCACGTGGTTGCAGAAGACAGAGAAGTTCTCTATGCCCTCCTTCTTGGCCCGCTGTAGGGTAAGCGCCGTAGACGGAGCCGTGGTCTCGAAGCCAATGGCGTAGAAGACCACCTCCCGGTCCGGGTTCTCCCGCGCGATGCGCAGCGCGTCCAAAGGCGAATACACCATCCGGATGTCGGCTCCCTGGGCCTTAACCTCCAACAGGTTCCCTTTAGAGCCCGGCACCCGCATCATGTCTCCGAAGCAGGCAAAGATGACCTCCGGCCTCTCGGCGATTTCTATGCCCTCGTCTACCCGACCCATGGG
>JALZFK010000093.1 GCA_030861585.1 Actinomycetota bacterium
GCATTACCTCCATGTACGTATTTTACCCGCAAATTGAGCGTGCTAAAGTGCGGCTCTCTACCGTGGTTGAGGAGGGGCGATGTCCAGGAACTTTGGATTACCTATGCTAGTGGCAATAACGGCTCTAGCCACGCTGCCGCTACTGTGACAGCCAGGTCGAGCTGGATCGAGAGAGCATCATCCGCCTCGACGATACCGGCTTGCCCTGGAAGAAGGGTTCGAACACCGTTATCGTCGGGCACGCCTTAGGTTACCTCTGAACAAAAACAACTTACGTTTTCTACGAGCTCGTCCAACTAGAGCCGGGGGACGAGATCCTGATCAAGGACCAAAAGGATGAGGAGTACCCCTTCAGGGTCTACGACCGCATTACCGTCCGGCCCGAAGATTTCTGGATCACCTACCCGGTCCCCGATAAGACCGTCATCTCCTTACAGACCTGCACCTCCATCCCCACCTTCGAGGATCGCCTCATCGTCCGAGGAGAGCTGGTAGAAAGCTAATCAGCTTGCCAGCAAGCCCGGTGTTCTCGGAAGCTCGGGAACGCAAGATTCGTTCGTAATGATAGACCAACCCTTCTACGGAGGAGGCAGAAACCTACGCGCTTTGAACAAGCGCACGCAAAAGCCGAGAGGCTAACCAGCCAAGATGCTGAGCTACTATCGAACGCTACCGACGAAGGAGGTGGCGTTCGATAGTGTCGTGCGCAGCGTTGATCTCCGCGGTCAGCCTCTCGGCGCGCTTTCTCTGCTGGGAATCTACGAATCGATCCGGGTGGTAGCGCTTGACAAGTTCGCGACGTTTTCTGCGAGCCTCTCCCAGATCGGCACCAGGCCCAAGACCGAGCCTGTGGTAGGCAGCGACAACGTTTGGGGGGTACTTTCTCGGTACGTAGCGTGTCGAGGTAGGGCGCCACCCATAGGCGTGCTCCCTGGACGCTCGCTCTTCAGAAACCCTTTCCCTAGAAGCGCGTTCCTCGGCGGCGCGCCATTCCTCGGCGGCACCCCGCCAGGCGGCCTCGAAGGCGCCTTTAAGGGTCTCACTACGCTCACGGCCAACGCGGATGGTTTCTCTGAGGCGCTCGTCGTTTATATTCGAGACGAAGCCCCAGGCAAGGCGGCCCAGGCGGCGGCCCAGGCTCACCGCTCGTCGGTCATTCCGTAGGAGGCGTCTTGCGTCGAGGTACCTTCGGCGGGTTCGTCCGTGTCGGCGAGGGATCCAGGCCGCCTCATCACTCGTGTCCTGTCTGGGTCGAAGGACTCGAGAGGTCGCATCTCGTCCTCGATCGGATCACTCCCCGGGTCGGTGGCCTCCTCCGTCTCGGGAAAGCCGAAGAAGGCACGCACTCGTCGCACCTCCTCCAGGCCGCGTACGGCTCGAGAAACGTTCTCCTCCTCTTCGGTGATGCCGACATCGCGGGCCTCTCGGGCCTTTCTTATCTTTTCCTCCAGAGAGCGCACGACCTCTTCGGTCCTCCTGCGAAGATCTTCCTGACGGCTCCGGGCGAGCTCTATCTCGGAGTTGAGCTTGGACTCCCGCGCCCGAGTCGACTTTTCGATGTCCTCGACCTCAATGTCGGCAGCTATGAGCGTTCCGCGCACGATGCGGACCGCGCTCTCTCGGGGAACATCCGGCGGCAAACCGTCGATGATCCCGGCCGCCCGCTCGACGGTGAAGCCATGCGGCGGCTCCTCTTCAGGCCCTTCTCTCCTAGGCCTCCTCTTCCCGATCTCCTCAGGCAGGAAGATCCTGGTTTCGTCCTCGTCCGCGTTTCTCCCAAGTATCCTCGAGAAGAAGCCCCTTCCCCCGCTCATCGGGCGAGCGTCCTCTCAGGCAGGGGCTGCGTGAGACCGTCAGAGGCTCCGTTCGGCAGGCGATCCACGCTCCGCTTTACCTCGTCGAGGCTCCGCCGGAAGTATGAGATGCGTCGCTTGAGACTAACGAGCCTCGGTTCCATGGCGAGCGCGGTGGGGCTGGTGTCGAGGGCGAGGAGTTCACCGCGCAGGTTGCCGAGCAAGCTCTCGATACCCTCAAGCTGAGCGTTAATCATGCCTATCGCCTGCGGTATCTCGTCGTGGGAGGCGAGCTCTCCGCGACGCCCCTCGAGCGCCGCCTCGAACGACGCCCTAAGAGCGGAGCCTTCCTCGAGCCCCGCGAGCTCGCGTTCGAGGTTCCGGATACGCTCCACGATGACCCGCCGGTTCACGCTCTCCAAATGGCGCCTCAGGGCTGAGCGCCGCCGCGCCAACTGCGCCGACATCTCTACCTCTTCCACGACGGTGTAGAGATCCTCCAAAAGGAGCGGCCCGTATTCCTCGGGCAGGAGCTCCCAGCTCTCCAAAAGCCCCTCCTGAAGCCCCGCGAGCCGCTTCATCTGGGGAGCGGCGATCCCGTCCGCCCGCCCCACCCGTCCGAGCTCCACAGTGTTCGCCCGCGCCCGGCGCCAAAGCTCCTTGCGGGCGTTCCCCCGACGATCCAGGAGCCGACGTCCGGCTGCGGCCGCGCCGACCCCGAGCAACCCCGCAAGGAAGTACCATCCTTCTGTGGCCGCCAACGCACCGAGCCCGGCCATCGAGCCGAAGGGCGCTAGCCGCACCAGGTGGCGAGACAACCCTCCCTGCCTCTTCCTCACCATAAACCTACGCTCCCCTACGGTCGTTCCCGCCGGGATCGCCGCGCTCCGTCCATCGCTGCTCGATCGGTGCTCCTTCAGGCGATCCGGCATCCTCGCCCGCTTCCAGAGAGGCGGCGGAACGGAGACCCATCTGGAGCTCCATCATCTCCAGTTCGCGCTCGGCATCCAGGCGCTTGAGGTCCGCCTCGACGGCGGCGATCTGGCGCTCCGTCTCGCTCGTACCGAGCTGGCCGACGGCCTGGGCCTCGAAAGAGGCCTGCCTTATGGCTTGCCGCGCCTGTTCGAGGTCGCGGGAGGAATCCGTCAAAGAGATGTCCGCGCGCGCCTCGTTGGCCACGCGCAAGGCCTTCGAACGCTGGTGCTCTTCCAAGAGGGCCGCCCGCTCACGCACGAGGTCGTTGTAGCGCCGCTCCTGCTCCCGGAACGCCTGCTCCATCTCCCTGGAGTTGCGCCGGGCTTCATCGCGGCGGCCTTCGATCTCCTGCAGGCTCGCCTGCGCTTCTTGCTTCTGTTGGACAACCTGGATGGCTGCCTCCCGCTGTCCCCGAG
>JALZFK010000110.1 GCA_030861585.1 Actinomycetota bacterium
TTGGTCATGTCGATGATGATCTCGTCGGGGACGAGCTGGCCCTGGTCGCTGTACTCCTTTATCTGCTGCCCGATCTCGGTACCCTGATTTATCTCCTCCCGCACGAGGTCGCCGGTCTCGATGTGGGTAGCGCCGAGCTCCTCCTCCAGCTTAGCGGCCTGGGTGCCCTTTCCAGCCCCCTGGGGACCCATGATTATGATCCTCATCGCTTCCTCCTCCTCAAAAAGCCTTCGTAGTTACGCATCATAAGCTGGCTCTCGAGCTGCCGCACCGTGTCCAGCGAGACGCCGACCACGATCAGCACCGACGTGCCGCCGAGGAAGATCGTGTTCGGCAGGTTAATGATTCCCGTAATCAGGTACGGCAAAACCGCCACCGCCGCCAAAAAGATTCCCCCGAAGAGCGTAATCCTGGTCAGGACGTTGTTGAGGTACACCGCCGTCGGCTGCCCCGGGCGTATACCCGGGATGTAGCCACCGCTCTTCTTCAGGTTGTCCGCATGCTCGATCGGGTTGAATTGCACCGCCGTGTAGAAGTACGTGAACATCAAGACCAGGAGAGCGTACAGGATCAGGTACGGCGGGTTCCCCGGCGTGAAGAACCCAGCGATTCGTCCCAAGATCGAGCTCTGGTCCCCCCCGGCGAACTGGGAGAGGACGACCGGGAAGATGAGCAAGGAGGAGGCGAAGATGACCGGGATGACCCCAGCCATGTTCACCTTCAGGGGCAGGTAAGTCGACCCGCCCTGGCTCATGCGCCTTCCCACTTGCCTTTTCGCGTAGGTGATAGGTATCCTGCGCTGCCCCTCGTTCACGAAGACTATCGCCGCGACGATCAAGACCGCGAGCGCCGCAAGGATCACCATGTTCATCACGTTTCCCTGCTCGAAGAGCGACTGGATCGCCGACGGCGCTCGCGAGAGGATCGCCGCCGAGATGATCAGCGAGATACCGTTGCCCAAACCCCGCTGGCTGATGAGCTCCCCCAGCCACATTATGAGCATCGTCCCCGCCGTGAGCGTTATGACGATGAGATAGACATCTACGGCCGTTGCATCGGTGAGTACCCCCGCGAATACCTGCCCGCTGCGGAAGAACAAGACCATCGCGAACGACTGGATAAACGCCAGCCCGAGCGTGAAGTAACGGGTGTACTGCGTGATCTTCTGCTGCCCCGTATCGCCCTCCTTGGCGAGCTCCTGAAGTCGCGGCACCGCGACAGTCAGCAGTTGCATCACGATCGAGGCCGTAATGTACGGCATGATACCGAGGGCGAACACCGACAAGTTGTTGAACGCCCCGCCGGTGAAGATCCCGAAGAGGCCCGTGATCGCGTTCCCGCTCGTGTCCAGGCCCGTGCTCAGAGCCTCCCGGTTCACTCCCGGCAGGGGCAGGTAGCACCCAAGCCGGTAGAGGGCGATCATGACCAGGGTAAACGCTAGCTTTCGCCTGAGTTCTGGGACGCTCCAGGCGTTTCCTAAGGCTTTGATCATCTTACCGCTCCAGTATCTCGACGCCCCCGCCGGCCGCCTCTATCTTCTCTTTGGCCGTCTTCGAGAAGGCGTGCGCCCGCACCGTTACGGCCCGTCCGATCTCCCCGTCCCCCAGGATCTTAACCAAAACCTCCTTCTTCCCGACAAGCCCGGCCCTCCTGAGCTCCTCGACGCCGATCTCGTCGCGATCATCAAGCTTCGCGAGCTCTCCAACGTTGACCGGCGCATAGACGGTCGGGTGGGCGGGGGTGTGCGGTCCACGCGCCATACCCTTAAGACGCGGTAGCCGGCGCTGCAGGGGCATCTGGCCGCCCTCGTGGGCCAGGTGCGCCTTCGCCCCCGAGCGGGACAAGGCCCCCTTGTGGCCACGACCGCTGGTCTTGCCGTACCCCGAGCCCGTGCCGCGCCCAAGCCGTTTGCGCGACTTTCTCGAGCTAGGGGCCGGACTAAGTTCGTTCAGCCGCACTACTCCTCCACCTCCTCGACCTCCACCAGGTGGCGTACCTTGTTAATCATACCGCGTATCTGCGGGGTGTCCCCGTGCACCTTCTCGTCCCGGATGCGCCTGAGGCCGAGAGCACGGATCGTCCTCTTGTGGCCCTCCTTCGAACCTATGACGCTCTTCTTCTGCGTGATTTTTAGGGGGCTCATAGCGCGATCTTCACCCCCCGCGACCGCTCGATGTCGGCCTTCGTCCGGAGGTTTCTGAGGCCCTGCTCCGTCGCCCGCACTAAATTTACGGCGGTGGTCGAACCCAGAGCCTTCGTGAGCACGTCCCTCACGCCCGCAAGCTCCAAGACCGCGCGGACCGCCCCGCCCGCGATAACCCCCGTCCCCTCGGAGGCGGGCTTTAAGAGCACCGTCGAGCTCTCGAACTTGCCCAAGACCTCGTGCGGGATGGTGGTGTTGCGCAACGGCACGTCGAACATGTCGCGCTTGGCCCGGTCCTGGGCCTTGGCTATCGCGGCCGGGACCGTGTTCGCCTTGCCCAGGCCCACGCCGACGCGCCCCTGGCCGTCGCCGACGACCACGAGGGCGCTGAAGTTGAATCTACGGCCGCCCTTTACGACCTTGGCGACGCGCCGGATCTCGACGACCCGGTCCTGAAGCTCGGGCCCCCCATCTCGATCGCGTCCGCGCTCGCGGGGCCGGGGCCGACCGTCGTCACGCTGCTTGGTAGTGCCACCTCCACCTCGGCCGCCCCCGCGAGTGTCCATGCCCCCGCCGCGGCTCGAGCCGGAAGGGCCCTGCCCCCTGCTGCCACTAGCCCTTCGTCCCAAAACTTATCCTCCTAAAACTTTAGCCCACCGGACCGCGCGCCCTCCGCGAGCGCCGCGACCCGGCCGTGGTACTTGTTCCCGCCACGGTCAAAGACCACAGCCTCTATCCCGGCGTCGCCGGCCTTACGGGCCATCAGCTCGCCGACCTTGCGCGCCGCGTCCGTGCGGTTCTCCGCCCCTGTCACCTCGCGGGAATCCGCCGCCACCAAAGTGTGGCCCGCAAAATCGTCCACGAGCTGGGCGTAGATGTGGACGTTTGACCGGTAGACGGAGAACCTGGGGCGCTCCGCCGTCCCGAAGATCTTACGCCGGATACGGGCGCGACGCCTGTTTTTG
>JALZFK010000115.1 GCA_030861585.1 Actinomycetota bacterium
GCACCGAACCTGCCCACCAATATCTCGGCCATACGTAGCTTCGTCCGGGCGTGCACCGCACGGCCGATGAGCGACGAGGATTGGGAAACGACCCTGTGCTTCAACATCGTTGTTCCTCCGCAGGTGCAACGGGCGATGATCTTCTCTCGACAGATCGACTCCGACGATGTCCGGTCCGAGGTGAGGGTCCCGGTATTGATCACGCACGGGGATCGGGACATCGATGGGAGCACCACGATGTCCCAGCACATTCTAGATACGTACCCAACCGCCGAAGTATCCTGGCACAAAGGCATAGGACACGCTCCCTTCCTGGAGGATCCAGAATGCTTCAACCAGGAGCTCGCCGACTTCACCCGACGCGCCAACGCGTAGCGTTTCGTCTAACTAGGATACGTACACGGGCCGCTGCTTACGTGGCTCTTACCCGAAGTCGACATAGCGAGTCGATCGGGCCTGCTTCGGATCCCGTTTCGGGTACAATCAACAAGCCTTGCGCGAGCTCGACGACACCCCAGAGAACGATATCTCAACTTCCCCTAATCCCGTGCTGCTCCTGGTGCTCGACGGCATTCGACCGGATGTGTTGCGAGCGGCGATCCGAGACGGAGACGCGCCCGCTTTAGGCTTTCTCGTCGAGAGGGGGGAGGCGGTCTGGGACGCGGTCTCGGTCTTCCCGAGCATCACGCCGGCGGCGACCGCGGCGATCGCTACGGGGGCACCGCCGGCGGGGAGCGGTATCTTGGGGCACGCCTGGTACGACCGCGAAGAGGGACGGGTCGTCGTCTACGGGGCGAAGAGGGATACGGTGATCTCGACCGGCCCCGTAAAGGTCTTCCACAATAACGTTTGGCGGATGAACCGGGACGACCTGCGCGCGGAGACCCTCTTCGAGACGCTGCACGAGCGTGGCTTCGATGGGGCCTGCGTGAATTTCCCGGTGCGGCGCGGCCCACACGAGCACCCGGTCCGGATGAGGAGCGTCAAGGGCTTCGCGAACCGGAGCGGGTTCCTGGACACTTCCGTCGAAGGGCCGAAGGAGTATTACCTGGGAGACCTGTTCTACAGCCGTGACACGGGGCTGCACGGTCGGAGCGGGATCGGGGGAGTACGGCGCTCCATCGGGATCCACGACGAGTACGCTGCTAAAGTCGGAGCCATGCTACTCGAGGAGAAGGCGGCGCCCTTCACGCTCGTGTACTTCTTCAAGGGAGACTCCATCGCCCACCACGAGGGCCTCGCCGCCCAGCGGAGGTATGTGGCGACCTTGGACAGATACGTGGCGGGTATGTTTGAAGTCATGGGCGGACCGGAGAAGGCGCTTGAGGAGTACGCGATCCTCGCGCTCTCGGACCACGGGCACACGCCCCTCCTGCCGAATAGGCGCCGCTACGTTCGCCTCGGCCACATCCTCGGCGATAAGGCGACGATCGGAGCCCGGGCACGGTTCGGCTTCGGAACAAAGATCGTGGCGGTCCCCAACGGTCGATCGGCATTCCTGTATCTGGCGGAAGGCGTGGACATCGCGGAGGTGGTTACCAGCGTGCTCTCTCGCCGCGGCGTCGACCTCGCTGCCTGGCAGGAGGATGGCTGGGGCGTGGTCCGGAGGTTGGCTAGGGAACTCAGGTTCAGGCCCGCTTCGGAAGGAGCGCGAGATGCCTTGGGAGGGACTTGGGAGCTTGAGGGAGATCCACGCGCGGTGGATCTCGAGATCTCGGAGGGCGGGATACGGTATGGTGAGTACCCGGACGCCCTGGAACGTCTGTGGGGTTGTTTGCGGTCGCCCCGGTGCGGGGACGTGGTGCTTTCGGCCACCCCGGGGTACACCTTCGGTGAGCTCTCCGGCACCTTCCACGTCGGAAGCGATCACGGCTCACTACACGCCAGCGACTCCAACGTCTTCGTGGTTGCCAGCGGTGTTGCGGCCTCGCACAGGCTTACCGATGTCGCCCCAACCCTGCTCGCCCACTTCGGTGCCGATGGAGGAACGGAGGATTTGGCCGAGGCCACAAAGCACCGTGTCTCGTAGGCGTCCCGGGCCTCGCGCCCGCCCGACGCAGGAGGAAGGAGAGCAGGGTGCGCTCCGGCCGGAATATCGGCGGGCCTTTGGGTGCGTGACGTGGGTAAACATGGCGGTGCTGGTCTTTCTGGCGACGGCGTTCCTTTTGCCGCTACCGTTCCGGTACGTCGGGAACGGTGAGATCTTCTCCGAGATACAGATTCGTCTGGCCTTTCTCGGGCTTATCCTGATCGTGCCGGGTATGGCGCTCGGCGCCCTACTCGGCGCCCGCACCTACCGGGTCGAACGCCGCCTGGGTATGCAGGCCGGCGCCGGAACCGGGGCGGTCGTCGGGCTGACGGCCTACTTGCTCTTTTTGGTCCTTTTCGAGAACCTGCCCCTGCTCGCCGCGCCGCTCGTAGCTTCCGCGGGCCTCCTTCTCTACGCCCTCTTCGCTACGAGGGGGGATTTCGCGCGTCGAAGACAAATCGTGCTCCTCGCCGCGGGGATCTCTGTGCTCTCTGGCACCGTCGCTCTCCTCCTGAGCTTCGATTTGCTCGGGCTGTTGGGAACCCTGTTCTCGACGGCCGCCGCCGCCGCCGGTGGCTTCGTCGGGGGCATAGGGTATGCGAGGGCGGGTGGAGACGCCATGCTCCCGCCCAGCCCCGGGCGTCAAAATGGCGGTTGGCAGAACACAGACAGCTAGCAGTCTGAGCCAACCGGTGCGGCTTCTAATGCCGCGCTGCGATTCAAGTGCATCGGGGTAGCGCAAACAGTGCTCGGAGCTGTAGCGAGCAACGAGATCCCGGGCAACATCTTCTCTCAGCCCCTCTGCAACCAGCCGCTCAATGCCAAAGAGCTCGCCTGGACCGTTTGGGCGGCTCGTGCGTGAAGCGATGGTACACTGATCACAAGGTGTAGGTGTGGGGGCTGTGGCCACACAGCCGAGCAGTTGGCCGCTCAGAAGCTAGGTCGAAACCTTCTCCCGCTTCCTTCGCCTGTGAGGAACGCGCACGAACGTATCGCTAGCTCTGAGCTGCGCGTACTGCCCAACTGCGGGCACATGCCGCCACGCGAGTACCGGGAGGAGTTCAACCGGGCCATTAGCCGATTCGTCTAGCCTCTCGAGAACCGCGTTGGTGCCGATCCGGCACGGTATACTCTTCTTGTATGTCTCAGAACGGTTACCCGGATCGCTCGCATCTTCCGGCTTCGCCAGGCGTCTACATATTCAAGGACGTCCGAGACGACGTGGTCTACGTCGGCAAGGCGAAGAACATCCGCGCCCGTGTCGCCAACTACTTCACCAAATCCGGCGATGGTCGCCCGAAGATAGCGGAGCTTAAAGAAAGGGTCCGGCGCATAGAATTTATCGTCACCGAGAGCGAGACCGAGGCGCTCGTCCTCGAATCTAACCTGATAAAGCGTTACCGACCGCGCTTCAACGCTTCGTTAAGAGACGATAAGAGCTACCCGTACATCGTGG
>JALZFK010000122.1 GCA_030861585.1 Actinomycetota bacterium
CCGAGCTCAAAGAGCAGGGCTTCCACGTCGTCACCATCGTAGACCCCGGCGTCAAGGTGGATGCTAACTACCCGGTATATACGGAAGGCCAAAAGAGGGACCTGTACTGCAAAACGCTAGGAGGCGAGGAGTTTCACAACGTGGTGTGGCCGGGAACGTGTGCTTTCCCGGACTTTACCAGCCCTAAGGCGAGGGAGTGGTGGGGTGAGAACCTCCGCACGCTCGTGGACGAAGGGGTGGCCGGTATCTGGTGCGACATGAACGAGCCCTCGCTCTTCGTTCCCAAGCACTCCACGATGCCGGACGAGGTGGTCCATCCTGGCGGGGTCAACCCCAAATTCCACGCCCAGATCCACAACACCTACGGCTCCTTGATGGCCCGCTCGGTACGCGACGGACTCCTAAGGCACCGGCCCGACGAGCGACCGTTCGTGATCACCCGCGCGGGCTACGCGGGGTTGCAGCGCCACGCGCTCCAGTGGACCGGAGACAACTCGAGTTGGTGGGAGCACATATGGATGAGCATGCCCCAGCTGCAGAACATGGGGCTCTCGGGGGTTGCCTGGGCCGGGGTAGACATCGGTGGCTTCTTCGACAACTGCGATGGAGAACTGCTTGCCCGCTTCACCGAATTTGGTGCTTTCCAACCCTTCTGCCGGAACCACAGCCAAAAGGGCACCGGTCGTCAGGAGCCATGGGCTTTCGGCGAGCCCTATGAGTCGGTGTGCCGCAAGATGATCAAGCTCAGGCAGCGGCTCCTCCCCTACCTCTACACCCTCTTCGAGGAGTGCCACCGAACGGGCGCCCCGATCCTACGCCCCCTCCTCTTCGAGTACCCCGACGACGAGACCACCTACGCGATGGACGACGAGTTCTTGCTCGGCAGCGCCCTTCTCGTCGCCCCCGTAACCCGCCCCGGCATCGAGCACCGCTACGTTTACCTGCCGCAAGGCACCTGGTTTCACTTCTGGAGCGGGGAAAGGTTCGACGGGCCAGCCCACATCCTGGCGCATGCTCCTTTGGGCGAACCGGCTCTCTACGTCCGCGCCAACACCGCCGCCCCCATGTGGCCCGGGATGAACCACGTCGGCGAGAAGCCAGCCGACCCCTTGACGCTCCTTCTTTACCCGGCAGAGGGTTCGGGTAGATCCGTCCTCTACGAGGACGCCGGCAACGGCTTCGGCTATGAGGGGGGAGAGTACGCCCGCCGCGATTTGTTTTGTGAGGTTTTAGAGGGTGCTATCTTGGTCTCTTTAAGCGAACGCGAGGGCTCTTTTATCCCGGAGCGAGGATCCGTCCACCTAGAGCTTAGGGGCGTGGGCATCTTCCCAGAGAGCGTATCGGTAAACGGCGAAGTGGCTGACCGGCGCTACGACGAGGCCCAAAAGACACTCGTGGTGCGGGTGGCGGAGGGAGCCGGTGAGGTAGCGCTAGAGGTGAAGTTCTAGGCCGTCCGTGGAGCGCAATGCTCCTTTGGGCTCCGTAGTGGTGCTTGTGGCACTGGCGAGGTTAATCCTCCGTATTCTCTTATATCTAAAAAAGAAGAATAGTCCACGCCGTAGGGTGAGAACGGCTAAGAAGAGCGAAGCCGCATGGCTTAAACCTCCTTGCAAGCCACTTCTGTGTAGGGGAGTTTGTTCGGCAGTTTTAGCTTTCTAGCCTCGACTGGGTGGAGGCCGGCACATTCGCCCGGGAGCTTTACGAAGAGCTTGCCGAACGGGCTCAACAGGAGGCTGGTAATGAAATAGATTGGTTCGACCAACGGCGCTTGTGAGAACTCGGGGAAGAGGTCAGCCACGACTTCGGGGGTTAAGCGGCCGTTGATCTTATCCCGGTAAAAGTCCCAGGTGACATCGTAGCCGTGGGGCTTCAAAGTGTCTACCCACCTCAGACGGTGCAGGGAGTTGGTGTCCGCCAGAGTACCGTCTAGGTCGAAGAGGAGAGCGTTAATCGTCCGTCAAAACCCCTAATAGAGCCGAATTCTTCGATACAGATCAGATAAGGTCGAGGACATTTAATCAGGAACTTCTCCCGTTGACATCGGAACCTCGGCGAACGCAGCATTCCTCGATGTGCTCGAGGGCATAACAGCAAGATCAACCCTAAAAGCACCCAGTCCCTACAGGGGAAATGGTGGGGAAAGGGAAAGCGAGCGCTTTGGCCGCCGGTGATTACGAACCGTAGTACAGGAACATATTCAGGGCTCGGGTTACGATGAGGAGCGAGCCGAGGTAGAGGAGGATGAAGAGGTGCCCCCGCTCCCTCCGTTTGCGCAGGGGGCTCGTCTTGTACTCGGCCATCCCGAATATAAGCCCTATGGCGCACAGCCCCCACACCCAGTACAGGACCAGGTACCTCACCGCGTTCCCGGGTGCCGGGTGAAGCGTGGCCCACATGAATGCCGCCGTAACGAAGAGGGCCAGGAAGATGGAAGCTGCGAACAGCGCTTTGTTCGCCCGGCTCCGGCGCCTCCAGGCAAGCCAGCCGGTGAAGATGCCTGCCAAGCTACTCGTTTTCCCTCTCATAAAGCATATGGTAGCAAGGACTTAGACGCGGACCTGCGAAAACCATTTCGGGTCGCGTACATGCCGAAGCTAGAATGGTCCCGTGCGCCGTTTGCTCGCCCTCACCTGCGCGATGGTTCTCATCGACACCGTGTTCTACGCGGCACTGGTCCCACTCGTGCCGTACTTCGTCGAGGAGCTCGGGCTCTCGAAATCGTCGGTCGGTGTCTTGAGCGGGGCGTTCGGAGCCGGGGTGCTCCTGGGGTCGGCACCAGGCGGGTATTCGGCGTCCCGGCTCGGGGTTAGGTCGACGGCGCTTATAGGGCTCGGTTTGATGTCCGTTGCGAGCCTGCTCTTCGGGTTCGCGAGCGGGACGTGGGGGCTCATCGTGCTTCGGCTCGCAGCGGGGTTCGGGAGCGCTCTTTCCTGGGTTTCGGCGCTGACGTGGCTTACAGCGCAGACTCCGGAGGAGCGGAGGGGGCAAATGCTCGGGACGCTGGGTAGCGCGGCGGTGGTCGGAGCGCTTTTGGGCCCCGTGCTCGGTAGCGCCGCGGCCGCGGTCGGCGTCCCGCTCGCGTTCGCCCTCATCTCCGGCGTGGGCCTCGCGGTAGCCCTCTGGGCTTCGGTCACGCCCGCGCCCGCCGCCTCTCCCGGAGGGCCATTCGCCGAAGCCTTCGCGGCTATCCTCCGGCCCCGACTCATGACCGGATTACTGCTCATAGGGTTCTCGCCCCTACTCTTCGGCGTGCTCGCCGTCCTCGCGCCGCTGCAACTCGCCCGCTTCGGCTGGGGCGCCGCCGCCATCGGGGCTGTCTTCCTCGTCGCCGCCCTCTTCGAAGCCGCGGTCCACCCCCTCATCGGGCGGTGGTCCGATCACGCCGGGTACCGCCTGCCCGTTCTCGCGGGCCTTCTCGCCTCTTTCGCCATCCTGCTGATGCTCCCCTGGGTGCCCGGCGCCCCCCTCGTCGCCCTTCTCGTCGTGCTCGCCGGCGGGGCCTTCAACGCTCCACTCATACCCGGCACCACCCTCTTATCCCGCAGCGCTGAGAGCGTCGGGATCGCAGGAGCTTTCGCCTTCGGCGCCGCCAACTTCGCTTGGGCCTCCGGCTATGCGGTCGGAGCTTCTCTGGGCGGCGCTTTGGCCGACCTTGGAGGCGACGCCCTCTCCTACCTATCTCTAGCCCTCTTGTGCCTTTTAGCCCTCGTCCTGCTCTGGCGAGCAGTGTAGTGGCTCCTCCGATAAGGCGCGTTTTGACGGTTCGGGGGGCAGCGATCGCCGGCATAGTCGGACCCGCGCTGTTCATGCTCGTCGTGGTCGTACTCACGGTGGTCCAGTACGATTTCATGCTCAGGACCGGCTGGCAGCCCCTCGAAGACCCCGCGGGGGCCTGGCCGAGCGGGCTAGCCCTGGGACCCTACGGCTGGGCGCAGTCCCTCAACTTCGCCGCTTCGGGCACGTTGCTAATCGTCTTTGCTATAGGTCTCCACCGCGGGGTGGTGAGTGGCTCCAAGGTGGGTCCCGCCCTCCTCGCCCTCTCTGGCGTCGCAATGGCGCTACTGGCCTTCGAGACGGACCCGATAATCCGCACCGGCCCTCGGTCGCTACACGGCTGGGTACACGACCTCGCCTTCGTCCTGTTCATAGCCTCGCTAACGCCGTCGTTCTTTTTCCTGTGGCGGCGGATGGAGAAAGACCCCCTGTGGAGAAGCCACGGCCGATATACCCTCATCGCCGGTTTGCTCACTATCCCACTCTTTCTCCTGCCCGGCCCGACGTACTACCTCTCGCTGGCCCTGATACTGGCTTGGCTAGAGGTTCTGGCGATCCGGCTCTGGGCCGTCGCCGACGAATGATCGGCCCCGCCGCAGAACTTCACGGCGGGGCCGAAAACCGGACGTCGGTAACTAGGGGCTGAAAAGCTTCCACGCCCGCCTCGGCGACCTCCTGATCCTGTTCCACCGTACCGCCGCTGACGCCTATAGCGCCGACCACCTCCCCGTCGGGCATCAGCGGGATGCCTCCGGCGAAGATGACAACTCGGCCATCGTTGGTCGTGTTGAGGCCGAACAGCGGTTGTCCGGGTTGCGCCATATCGGTGAGGTCCTGCGTAGACACCAAGAAAGAAGCCGAGGTGAAGACCTTGTCGATAACGATGTCGATGCTGCCGAGCTCGGCGTCTTCCACCCGCGCGAACGTCTTGAGGTTCCTCCCATTATCGACAACCGCGACGTTCATCGGCTGGCTGATAGAAGGATACTGCCCAAACCTTGAACCCCCGCAAACGCGGTATTTAAAGGGTCAGCCTCCAGCGTGAACACGCCCGGAAGGCTCCCCGCGACGAGGTGGCTCATAACGGCCTAGTGAGTTTTGGACTATTGCTAGACCCAGAACCTCCGCTACACATCGGTTCCCGCGCTCGTCATCCCGGCGTGCCACGTCCTCTTCACTACCTGCTCCTATTCCATGCCGTCGAGCAGCTTCACATGAGGCTCCGCTTGCCTTTTACTCGATACCGAGCAACTCCAGATACTCGTCGAACTCCTGCTCGCGGCTCAGCCTCCGCATCAGAGCGCGCACCTTGAGGAGCAGCTCGTTACCCTCCCGGTAGGCTGCGTTGTTCGCCCTTTGTATTAGGGATTCGATCCTGGCCTCATACACGCTCTACACATAGCGCAAGTTCGAGATCTTTCGCCTCAAAGCGATGGAGATTTTACTGAAAAAAGATCTGGGAGTAGCGCGATCACGGGGTTATCCTTACTATCTTCCGCAAGATTCCTAGGAACGTGCTGCAGGAGGAACAAAGCGGTTGATGCGGTATGACCAGCGCTCGCCAGTATTGAAGGGGATTAGCCATCGCTGATCAGCGACCGGCGGAGAGTCGAGGGTCGCTAGCCGGGAACGCCTCCGGGCGGAGATCACTCTTCACAATCGGACATTCCAACCATCCGGCAAAGAAGTTAGTCAGCCTGTTGAAGGCACACCGAGTCGAGATTCTGGCAGATACTCGTTCCCACCCGTACTCCAGGCACGTGCCGCACTTCAACACCAAAGATATCGAAGCTATCCTGTCGGGTAGCGGTATCGAGTACCTGTTCCTTGGCCTGGAGTTGGGAGGAAGGCCCAAAGGAGAGGAGTTCTACGATACGGAAGGCCGGGTAGACTACGCGATGGTGGAGAGATCCCAGCCGTTCCTCGATGGTATATATAGGCTGGAGAAGGAGATCCAGGCCCGTAGGGTCGCCTTGCTTTGCAGCGAGGAAGACCCTGCCAG
>JALZFK010000130.1 GCA_030861585.1 Actinomycetota bacterium
ATGTGAGCGAGGCCTGGTGGGTGACCTTGAACAACATCGACCCCGAGCGGGACATACGGATGCTTCCCGGACCGATAGACGTGCTCGACCATTCGAGCAGGGCGTTCTCCTACGGGTCGAAGATGATCGTCGATGCCACGCGGAAGTGGCCCGAGGAAGGCTTCAACCGCGAGTGGCCGGAGAAGATCGTGATGAGTGAAGACATCAAGAAGCTCGTCGACGAGAAGTGGGAGCGGTATGGCATCCCCCTCGACTAGCGTCGCTCCCGACAAGCTGCGGGTGCTCCTAGAGATGGTTAAGTGGGAGCACACCGTCTTCGCCCTGCCGTTCGCCTACGCCGGGATGCTGGCTGCGCCCGTACCGTTCAACCTCTCTAACTTCTTTTGGATCACGGTGGCTATGATAGGCGCTCGCACCGCCGCCATGACCCTCAACCGCATAATCGACGCCGGGATCGACGCGAGAAATCCGCGCACCGCAGATCGTGCCATCCCGAAGGGCCTCATCGGTTTGCGCGAGGCGTGGGTCTTTACCGGCGTGGCGATCGCCTTGCTTATCCTGGCGACCTTCTTCCTCGCCTCGATCACGCGCGTCCTCTGGCCGCTCGTGGTCCTGGGGTTCGTGGTCTATCCCTACACCAAACGTTTCACCTGGCTCTGCCATCTGGCGTTAGGTATAGCCAACGGCTTGGCGCCGGGGGCTGCTTGGGTTGCGGTTACGGGCGAGATCAGCTGGACGCCGGCGTTGATCTGGGCAGGGGCGGCGTTGTGGGTGGCGGGGTTCGACGTGATCTACGCCCTCCTCGATCGCGACTTCGATCTGGAGAATAGGATTAACTCGTTGCCGGCCCGGTTTGGAGTCGGACCGGCGCTCGTCGTGTCACGCGCCTGGCACGCGCTGAGCGTGGCGTTCCTGGTCGCGTTCGGCGCGGCGGCGAGCTTAGGAGCGGTTTATTACCTCGGGGTCGTGGTGGTGGCGTGGTTGCTTTTCTACGAGCAGTCACTGGTCAGGAAGGACGACCTCTCTAAGCTGAACATGGCGTTCTTCACGATGAATGGGGTCATCAGTTTTATCTTCTTCGCCTTCGTCCTCCTGGATCGGGTCATCGGCTAGTGGCCGTAAAGACTGCCTTTGTCGGCATCACCGGGGCGAGCGGGTCTGTGTATGCGGTGCGCCTGATAGAGGCGCTCGTAGAGAACGATGTCTACGTGGAGATCTGCGCTTCGGAGATGGGTGAGAAGGTTCTAGCCTACGAGGTGGGTGGTCTCTCCACAAAGAAGCTGGTCGGGGCCTACGGTGTAAAGCGCTATGCCCCGGACGACCTCTTCGCTCCCCCGGCGAGCGGGACGAGCGTCCCGGATGCGACCGTCATCGTCCCGGCTAGCGCCTCCACGTTGGGCAATATTGCTAATGGTACCGGGACCAACCTTATTCATCGGGTAGCGGACGTGGCCCTGAAGGAGCGCAAGAAACTCGTGGTCCTGGAGCGCGAGATGCCCTACAGCCTCGTGCACATAAGGAACATGGTGGCGGTCACCGAGGCTGGTGGGGTCGTGGTCCCAGCGGCACCGGGCTTCTACAACCACCCGGAGACGTTGGAGGAACTCGTGGACTTCGTAGTCGGGAAGGTGCTGGATGCGATGGGCGTGGCCCACGAGTTGGTCGAGAGGTGGGGCCATAAGCGGCGTGGGTAGGGGACCGGAGACGAAAGCGTTGCCGACCGGCGAGGAACGGGCACGCCTCGTGCGGGAGATGTTCGATCGGATCGCGGGGCGCTACGAACTCTTGAATACTCTCATGAGCGCGGGGCTGCACCATATCTGGAACAAAAAGGCGGTGCGGGCAACGG
This sequence comes from Actinomycetota bacterium, assembly GCA_030861585.1. Lineage (GTDB taxonomy): Bacteria > Actinomycetota > Rubrobacteria > Rubrobacterales > Rubrobacteraceae > Rubrobacter_F. Next base: position 1,850 of record JALZFK010000130.1, read on the forward strand.
AGCTGCGGTCCGGAGACCGAGCCATAGACCTAGCCTGCGGTACGGGAAGCTTGACACGGGACCTCGCGAAGAAGGCCGGACCTGACGGGTACGTGCTCGGGGTGGACTTCTCGAAGGAGATGCTGAAGGCCGCGAAGGGGCAGCCCATGGCCAACATTGAGTACCGGCTCGGGGACGCGACGAACCTCGAAGGCATCGCATCGGGCTCTTTCGATGCGGCCACGATCGCCTACGGGGCGCGGAACATCCCGAACCTCGACGCGCTATTTTCTGAGATGGCGCGGGTAGTGCGGCAAGGAGGGAGGGTGGTTTGCCTGGAGATAGCGCGGCCCCGAGGTCGCCTATCGGCAGCCTTTTACGGGCTGTGGTTCGACAGGCTCGTGCCGCGGCTTGGCGCCCGGGTCTCAGGGGACGCCTGGGCGTACTCGTATCTTCCAGAATCCGTGAAAGAGTTCGTAGCATCTGGCGAATTAGCTGCCATAATGAAGCGTAATGGACTACAAGACGTTACATGGTGGGGGCTCGCTGGCGGCATCGTCACGCTTCACGCCGGGACAAAACCTGGCTGAGAGCGCCCGCCACCTGCGTGCGGCGCTGCCCGACGCCGCCTCCGAGACCGTGTCCGGTGTCGAGGATATGCTCGTAGAGGTTGCCGGACGCGCCCCCGGGGGCTTGGTCGCGCCGGCCCTGGAGGCGCTCACAGCGGGTGGCAAGCGGCTAAGACCGATTCTTCTGGCCTTGAGCGCCTGGATGGGTCAGCCGGATCTGGGGGCGCTCCTCACGGCATCCACGGCGATCGAGGTCTTACACACGGCGACACTTATCCACGATGACGTGGTGGACAAGGCCGAGAACAGACGCGGGCGGCCGACGACGGTGGCCAGGTATGGGCGCGAGATGGCCGTGGCGACCGGCGACTACCTGTTTGCCGAGTCTTTCCATGGCCTCGCCGAGATCGGGGACCCGAGGTTAGTGCGGGCCTTTGCCGAGGCGGCGATGGGACTGGCGGCGGGCGAGCTCGAGCAGTTCCGCTCCTCGCGCGGCCCCGTCGAGGTTGAGGCTTACCTGGAGCACATCCGCATGAAGACCGCCGGCCTCTTCCGGGCGGCTTGTGTCGCGGGTGGGACTCTGGGAGGCCTCTCCCTCAAGCAAATAGACGCTCTAGCAACCTACGGGCAGGCTCTGGGGCTTGCGTTCCAGATGTCCGACGATGTGATGGACCTGGTGGGTAAACCGGGACTTATGGGCAAAGGTGTGGGCGCCGACCTCGCCGAGGGAACCGTTACGCTACCGGTCATCTTCGCGATCAAGGAAGGCGACGCGGCGATGATTCGGCGGGTGCTCGAGACGCCAAACCCGGCACCGGAGCTTTTGGAAGCCGGTATAGAGGCGGTTCTGGCGACGGACGCGATAAAGAATACCGAAGCCTGGGCTTTGAGCGAGGTCGAGGCGGCGATAGAGGGGCTCGCTCTCTTGCCTGAGGGGACGGAGCGGGTAATCCTGGAGGCGATAGCTAGCGAGGTGGTGGGTAGGGATGCTTAAGATCGGTGCACCAGCGGATCTCCAAGAGATCCGGGAGAAGGTCTACGCGGGCGAGCGGCTCTCGTTCGAGGACGGCTTGAGGCTCTTCGAGTCGAACAACCTGACGGAGATCGGACGCCTCGCCAACATTGTGCGGGAGCGCTTGCACGGCGACAAGGCGTACTTCTCGCACAAATACCGGCTCTACCCGACGAACATCTGCATGTACCGCTGCCGCTTTTGCGCGTTCAGGGTCTCTAAAGGGGACGAACGGGGCTACGAGTGGCCGGCGGAGAAGACCCTGCACGAGCTCTCGAAGGTAGACCTCTCGGGGGTCTGCGAGTTCCACATCGTCGGCGGCGTACACCCCGATTGGGGCTTCGACGTGTACCTGGACATCGTTCGGGAGCTGCACCGGGTGTATCCAGACATTCACATCAAGGCGTGGACCGCGGTCGAGATTGACGCCTTCACCCACCTGAGCGGGAAGAGTATCCGTCAAGTCCTGGAGGAGATGTGTGAGGCGGGCCTGGGGAGCCTGCCTGGTGGCGGGGCGGAGATCTTCGACTGGGAAGTTCGCCGGACGATCTGCCGGACCAAGTGTACCGGGGAGCGGTGGTTGGAGGT
>JALZFK010000143.1 GCA_030861585.1 Actinomycetota bacterium
CCGGCCTCGATAAGCTCCGGCATGTTCCGGAACAAGAACGTCAGAACCAGTGTGCGGATGTGGCTCCCGTCCACATCGGCGTCTGTCATGATGACGACCTTATTGTAGCGAGCCTCGTCTACGTTGAAGCTCTCCCCCACCCCGGCGCCTATGGCGCTAATCATGGCCTGTATCTCCACGTTCGAGAGGACCTTGTTCATGTTGGCCTTCTCGACGTTCAGGATCTTGCCTCGCAACGGTAGTATGGCCTGGAAGTTGCGGTCCCGCCCCTGCTTCGCCGAACCACCCGCGCTGTCGCCCTCGACTATGTAAAGCTCGCTACGAGCAGGATCCTTGGAGGAGCAGTCCGCGAGTTTCCCGGGAAGCGTCGAGCTTTCGAGGTAGCCCTTGCGGATCGTGTCTCGCACCTTCCTCGCTGCCTGTCGGGCGCGGGCGGCTTGCAGCGCTTTGTTGATGATCGCCTTCGCCTCTCCGGGGCGCTCTTCAAGAAACTCTGCCAGGTAGCGGTTCGTGTTGCTCTCGACGAGGCCTTTAATCTCGGTATTCCCGAGCTTGGTCTTCGTCTGCCCCTCGAACTGTGGCTCCCTGAGCTTGACGGAGATGACCGCCGCGAGCCCCTCGCGGATATCGTCGCCGGTCAGGTTCTCTTCCTTCTCCTTGAGGAGCCCTTTCTGTCGGGCGTAGTCGTTGATCGTACGGGTCAGCGCCGCCCTGAAACCCGACAGGTGTGTCCCACCTTCGTGGGTGTTGATATTATTCGCGAAGGTAAAGACCGAGTCCTGGAAGCCCGAGTTCCACTGCATGGCGACCTCTACGTCCCCCACAGCTTCCTCGCGCTCGAAGTAGAAGATCGTCTTGTGCACCGGATCCTTCGCCTCGTTTATGTGCTCCACGAAGTCCTGGATACCACCTTCATAGCGGTACGTTATTGCTCGACCCTCGTCGCGCTCGTCGGTGAGCGATATCTTCAAACGCTTGTTCAAAAACGCCGACTCGCGGAACCTACGACTGAGCGTGTCAAAGGAGAACTCCTGCGTCTCCGTGAAGACCTCCGGATCGGGCATAAAACGGATGATCGTACCGGTCTTCTCGCCCCTCTTGAGTTTGCGCGTCTTCTCGACACTGCTCTTCGGGAACCCGCGCTCGTAGCGCTGGGTGAAGACGTGGCCGTCACGCTTGATCTCCAGCTCGAGCCACTCGGACAAGGCGTTGACGACCGAGGCGCCTACGCCGTGTAGGCCACCGGAGACCTTGTAGCCCTGGCCGTCGAACTTACCGCCAGCATGCAGCGTAGTCATGATGACCTCGGCCGCCGACTTGCCGTACTTGTCCATCTTGCCGACCGGCATCCCGCGTCCGTTGTCAGCAACGGAGACAGAATTGTCGGAGCGGACGGTCACGGAGATCTCTGTGCAATACCCCGCGAGCGCCTCGTCTATGGAGTTATCTACGATCTCCCAGACAAGGTGGTGCAATCCCCTGGGCCCGGTCGAGCCGATGTACATTCCCGGCCGGCGCTTGACGGCCTCGAGTCCTTCCAAAACCTGAATAGAGCTTGCATCGTAATCGCTTTTAGCATTCTTGGAAACGGGGTTAGCTACCAAGGAACCACACCCTCCTCACAACCTGTTCGGCGCCTGCGCCGAAACCAGACTTTCTTAGATAGATTAGCACCAGAAGATTGTAACACGTTTGCGATATTTTCCAAACCCCGTACTATGGAGTTTGAGGCTTATACAAGCCATTTTTGGCGTGTGGATCATCGAGCTCTTGCACCACCCTTTGGGGTCTACAATATCGAGCCCCCAGATATGCGTATCACTCGTGCGCGTTCGAGAACCTTAGGCTCGAAATATTCGAGGTTCGTGGTGGAGATGACGGCCTGGGTGCTCCCCAAAAAGTATGCCGACAGGTACCCGCGTCGGCGCTCGTCGAGCTCGCTCATAACGTCGTCGAAGAGCAGGATCGGATCCTGCCCAGTCTCCATGCGCAGATACTCCCTCGCCGCGAACTTTAAGGCCAGCGTCGCCAGCCGCTGCTGCCCCTGCGAGCCGTAAGTAGTCATGCTCACCCCTCCCAAAAGCACCGCGAAGTCGTCGCGGTGCGGCCCAACTGAGGTAGTCCCGCGCTCTATGTCGGCCTCAGAAGCCTCTCTGAGCGCCTTCGGATAGCCGTCCGGGGGTGCGCTATAGGAATAGCGTAGCGCGGCCTTCTCGGGGCCGTATAGGGCCCTCAGAGCCTCTCCGAAGAGCGAGCCCAGGGGCCCCAGCGCCGCGTCGCGGCCTCTTAAGACCATCGTACCGAGATCCACGACCTTCCGGTCCCAGGTCGAGAGGGTCCTCCCGGAGGAGAACCCATCACGGATACGTCTGAGGAGATGATTGCGCTGTTGGACGGCCTTGGCGTACTCTGCGGCGGCACGGGCGTAGGTTGGTCGCAGCGAGGAGAG
>JALZFK010000151.1 GCA_030861585.1 Actinomycetota bacterium
GCCTGGGAGAAGCTCTGGCGGATGCAAAGGTACACGCCCCGAAGGCAGAATCTTCTTCGAGCGCATTCCTGCGGGCCGGCAGGCGGAGACGGAGGGCCGGTTAGCGCCGCTTGCGGCCGCGCGACTAATACGGTGCTGAGATCCGAGCGAACGCCGGGAGGACACGAAGAAGGACGAAGTACGAGAGTACCGCTTCGAGGACGACGGCCGCATCCCCAACAACCCGTCCCTGCCGCTACTCGTCTATCCGCAGGCGCTCGATGAGTCAGAGCGCGACCCCTCGCGGTGCAGGGAGTTGCTCGCCGGGAACGGCTGGGGCGGGGGCGCGGATCAACGGCGTCTTCTTCTACCACCACTAACACTCGAACGCCCACGAGGTCCTGTGCGTGGTCGGCGGTGGCGCACGCCTCACCTTTGGAGGACCGGAGGGAGAAACGATCGAGGTCGAGGCGGGAGACATCGTGGTGATACCCGCAGGCGCCGGTCATAAGAACGAGGGCCGCAGCGGAGACTTCTCGGTAGTCGGGGCGTATCCGCGAGGACAAGAGAACTACGATCTCCGTACCGGCGAGGAAGGCGAACGACCAGAGGTACTGGAGAACATACGTAGGGTCGCGATGCCGAAGGCGGATCCCCTCTTCGGCGAGGAGGGCCCGCTACATCGGCACTGGGCGAAGTGAACGGTCGCAAGCTCCTTATCGTCCTCCGGTCGTGGACTACCTGACGAGTATCGGCGTGGAAGCTACTCTCGAACAGGCCCGCCCTGGGAGACCAACCGCTAGACTAACCCGAAAACTACGCCAAGGCGTCCTCCATGGCGCTCGCGGTGCCGCCATCCATGCCGGGCAGCACGTGCGAGTAGGTGTCCAGGGTGAGGGCTATGGAGGCATGACCTAGAAGTTCCTGGACGTACTTCGGGTGAACCCTGCGGGAGAGCAGAAGCGTCGCGCAGGTGTGCCGGAGGTCGTAGAGCCGGTCACCCAGCTGCCTAGAAGGGGTCTTCTCGGAAACTCGAGCGCTTTAAAGGACAGCTACGCTGCCGCAGTGGCTTCGATCTCGACCAGAAGCTCGGGAAAAACCAAGCTCGCCACCCCCAAGAGCGTGGAAGAGGGCCGACATCCTGATTCGGCCAGGCGTCTAGCAACCACCTCGTATGCTTCAAGGAAGAGGTCTACGTCCGTGGTGTAGTAGTTCAGGCGCACCACGTCCGACAGCCCTAGGCCCGCCTCCCTCAAGACCGTTTCGAGGTTGTCAAATGCCTGGGCTATCTGGGCACCCATATCTTCGACGTGCACCGGTTTGCCTTCATCATCGACCGAGGTTTGCCCCGCACAGAAGAGAATGCGCTGCGTAGCACTTACCTCGTGGGCCTGGACGTAGCCAAACTGGTCTTGCCAACTCCAGGGGTTGATGATCCTTCGTTCCATGAAAGGTTAATGCCTCCTTCTCCTTGGCAGTGGGGTAGTATGATGCCGGACAGTGAACCCTGGCGCATCCCGAAGAGCTTGCGCCTCCTCTAGAGGAGTAGGTTGCCTCTATTCACGAGCTGCCGAGAATATACCCCTGCTAGGTAACTGAACTCTAAGAGGATGGCAGCAGTGTGGCAGCAAACCGGCTTACCTAGGCGGATTTCTAACCCCGGCTAACACCAGTAAACCTGTTAAAAGAGACTCTTAATCTCTAGATTCCAGGTTCGAGTCCTGGGCGGCTCACTCCCAAATTCCCTGCAAATAGCAAGAATATAGAAGAACCCTGACTTATCGTCGGGGCTGCAATAACTTGTGCTACCTAACCATACCTGCCAACAAAAAGCCTCAGGTGCGTTAGAACCTCTTTTAGGAGAGCTATACTCCGACACTACTAAAAGCTAGCCCGTACTTCTGTTCTACGAACTCCTCAAACCGTCTCGCTCCTACCTCGGAAGCGAACACGCCAAACGTGGCCGCCCAGACCAGCAGGGACTGCTCGTGTGTGCTCAACCCTAAGACATCCGCTGGGCCATCAAGGGTGCTCGGATGCATCCTGCCGCGTTCGGTGCCCCGATACATCTCTGTTCTTATCGCGACTTCATTAACTTCGTAGCCAGCCTCTTTAGATAGCCGTAGTAGCGTCGAGATCCCTGGCACTCCACGGTCAGCCATCAGGGCCGTCAGGATTCGCCCAAAGCGCGTCAGCTCCCTGCTTCGCTCCTCCATTAATCCCTCCCATACGCCCCCCTCACCGTTAACCACTCAGGGCAAGTTGTGCCAGAGTAGCAGAAATCTCTGTAGCCGTCCCGCTTAACGCTCTGTTTCGTATTAGGTATCGCTGTAAGCACAAGAGACTATGGCGTATCTGGTGAATCGTCTTGCACTTTGCTATCTTCCTATCCAGGGGTCGCGATGACGAGAAGGGGCGTAGTGATGGTCGAGCGAAGCGAGCCGTTCAGGGCCTTTCGTATAGAGGAGGACGAGGAGGGAGAGGGACCCAAGGGACGGATGGTCGATATCGGACTTTCGGATCTCAATGAAGGCGAGCTGATCGTCAGGACCCGCTACTCGAACCTTAACTACAAGGATGCCTTGGCGGCGACCGGTAAAGGCAAGATCGCCTGGAGGCTACCTATCGTAGGCGGGATCGATGTCGCCGGGACCGTGGAGGCCTCCGAGGACTCCACCTTCGAACCGGGGGACGAGGTGCTAGTCACCGGCTTCGGCCTCTCGGAGGACCGCGACGGCGGGTACTCGGAGGTCACGAGACTAAAGGCGGAGCATGCTCTCAAGATCCCCGAAGGGCTGGACTCAAAGCATGCCATGGCTATAGGCACCGCGGGCCTCACGGCCGCCCTGTCGGTTGCCCGGATGGAGCACAACGGCCTTTCGCCAGATGCGGGGCCCGTGCTCGTGTCCGGCGCGACGGGCGGGGTGGGCAGCCTTGCCATTGATATGCTCGCCGGCCGCGGCTACGAGGTCGTAGCACTGACGGGCAAAGCGGGCAAGCGGAACTACCTCGAGGATCTCGGCGCGAGCGAGGTTCTCCTCAGGCAGGAGCTGGAGATGGGAGGCCGGCCGCTGGAGAGCGCCAGGTGGGCCGGGGCGGTGGACACGGTCGGCGGCGAGACGCTCGG
>JALZFK010000161.1 GCA_030861585.1 Actinomycetota bacterium
ACGACGACGTTGTCGGCGAGGTCGCGCATGACCTCCAGCTCGAACTCCTTCCAGCCAGCGACGCTCTTTTCGACGAGCGCGCTTCCGACGGGGCTGGCGTCGAGGCCGTCGGTTACGGCGCGCCTGAGCTCTTCTTCGTCGCGGGCTATGGCGCCACCCTTGCCGCCCAGGGTGAAGCTCGGACGGATGATGAGGGGAAAGCCGATCTGTCGGGAGAATTCGAGGGCTTCTTCGACGCGGCGGACGATGCGGCTCTCGGGAACCTTCAGCCCTATCCTTTCCATCGCTTCGCGGAAGAGGAGGCGGTCTTCAGCCTTGCGGATGGAGTAAACGGAGGCGCCCAAGAGTTCGACGCCATTTTCGTCGAGGGTTCCTCTCTCGTGCAGCTCGACGGCAAGGTTCAAGGCCGTCTGGCCGCCCAAAGTGGGGAGCAGTGCGTCAGGGCGTTCGAGGCGGATGATCTCGGCGACCGTCTCGGCCGTAAGGGGCTCGACGTAGGTTGCGTCGGAGACCTCGGGATCGGTCATGATCGTGGCGGGGTTGGAGTTCACGAGGATCACCCGGTATCCCTCGTCCCTGAGTGCCCGGCAGGCCTGCGTCCCCGAGTAGTCGAACTCGGCGGCCTGCCCAATGACTATAGGCCCCGAGCCGATAACCAGGATGCCCTCGATGTCGTTTCGTCGCGGCAAGGGCTACACCGGGGCTTTCTCCGAGATCGCTTCCACGAACTCGTCGAAGAGGTATCCGGAATCGCGGGGGCCGGGGCTGGATTCGGGGTGGTACTGGACGCTGTGGGCGCAAAGCTCCTCATTCGCCAGGCCCTCGACCGTACCGTCGTAGAGGTTGCGGTGAGTCAGCTCGACACCCTTCGGCATCGTCTCCTGGCGAACAGCAAAGCCGTGGTTCTGGCTCGTGATCTCGATGTGGCCCGTGCGCAGGTTGCGGACCGGGTGGTTCGCGCCGTGGTGCCCGAACGGCATCTTGTACGTCTCGCAACCCAAAGCAAGACCTAAGAGCTGATGCCCAAGGCAGATGCCGAAGATCGGCGTCTCGCCGAGGACGCCGCGCAGGTTCGCGACGGCGTTCTGTAAGGCGGCCGGATCCCCTGGACCGTTCGAGAGGAACAGACCGTCGGCCTGCTGCGCGAGGGTCTCGACGCCAGGCGTGGAGCCAGGCATCGCCAGCACGGAGGCGCCGCGGCTTCGCAGCTCTTTATAGATAGAGCTCTTCACCCCATAGTCGAGGGCGACGACGCGGCAGCGTTCCTTGTCGAAGGCCGGGAGCCATACGGGCTCGGCGAGCTCGGTGATGGAAGAGGCGAGGTCGAGACCGATCATCGTCGGGTGAGCATTTGCCTTATCGCGCAGAACGCTTACGTTTGTCTCTGAGGTCGAGAGCACACCGCGCATCGCGCCTTTGTCCCTCAAATGGCGGGTAAGGGCGCGGGTGTCTATCCCCTCAACGGCCAAGACACCGCTCTCTTCGAGGAGGTCGGCTAGGGAGCGTTCGCTCGCCCAGTTGCTATGGTAGGGGGTGTACTCGCGTACCAGGACGGCGGCGGCCTGTATCTTCGTGGACTCCTCGTCGCCGGGGATGATCCCATAGTTGCCGATGAGAGGGTACGTAAAGAGTACGATCTGTCCGCGGTACGAGGGGTCCGTTAAAGTCTCCTGGTAGCCGACCATGCTGGTCGTGAAGACTACCTCCCCAGCGACCTCGCCATCACCGGCGAAAGTCCAGCCCGAAAAAGAGGTCCCGTCCTCGAGGACAACCAACGCCCGGCTCCGTTCCTGGACTCGCCCTTCGCTACGCTGCTCCAAACCTCGCTCCTATCGCGTCGTATACCAACTCGCCGCCCACCACCGCGCCCTTGACGCGCCCCTTGAGCTTTCGCCCGAGGTACGGGCTATTAGAGGACCGACTCACCAGGAAGTCCTTTTGTACGGTCCACTCCTCGGACAGGTCCACGAGCGTCAGATCTGCGGGCGCTCCCGCGAAGATCCCGTAGGTGCCGCCTCCGACCCAACGTCCCGGGGCGCACGCCATCACCTCGATTAGCCGCGAGAGCGGAAGTTCCCCGCTTTGCACCAGTTCGGTATAGAGGGCCGCGAAAGCCGTCTCGTGCCCCAAAAAACCGGGCGCGGCCTCCTCCAGCGGCAGTTCCTTCTCCGAAGCGTCGTGTGGCGCGTGATCCGTGGCCACGAAGTCAAGTATACCACTCGTAAGTGCCTCCCCGACGCCGAGCCTATCATGGTCCGGCCTCAAGGGCGGGTTCACTCGGTAGAGCCCTTCCAGTTTGCCAATCAGCCCGTCGGTAAGGGTCAGGTGGTGCGGTGTGGTATCGGCCGTTACGTCCGCCCGCCCCTTGAAGAACGCCACGAGCGCCGCCGAGAGGGCAGTGCTCACGTGAGTAATGTGGACCTTGGCCCCCGTCTCCATCGCCAGTATAAGCGCCGTCGCCGTCGCCACGTCCTCGGCACTCCCCGGAGAACCTGGCACCCCCGCGAGCGCTGCCGCAGCCCCATCGTGCACGACACCGATCGCCAAAGTATGGTCCTCGCAGTGCAGGATCACCGGCAGACCTGCCGACCTTGCGTAGAGCATCCCGTTTCGCAAAACCCCGGCCGACCGCGTGCCAAGTCCGTCATCCGAGACGCAGAACGCCCCGGCTTCTTTAAGAAGGCGCATCTCCGTGAGCCGCTCCCCCCTAAGCCCTTCATGCAAGGCAGCCGAGACGTAGGCTCGTACCCGCGACTCCTGCTCGACGCGCCGAACGAGGCCGGAGACGACTACGGGTTTGTCCACGACGGGATCGGTGTTCGGCATCATCACGACCCTCGCGAAGCCACCGGCCGCGGCTGCTGCAGAGCCGGTTTCTATGGTCTCCTCGTCCTCTCGGCCTGGGGTGCGCCAGTGGGCGTGCACGTCCACGAAGCCGGGGAACAAGTGCAAGCCGTCGGCGTCCAAGTACCTCAAGCCCCGCAAGTCTTCTCCGATCTCCACGACGCGCCCGGCTGAGAGGCGAACATCTACTATACCATCGAGCCCGGAGGAGGGGTCCAGGACGTGGGCGCCGCGGATTACGAGGTCGTTCGGAGCGTCCGCTGAGGCATCCTTCATGCGGCCGCCCTTTGGGCGGTGCCGGTAGCGAGGGTGAGTACTGCCGAGCGGACGGCTATACCGGAGCCGACCTGGTCGAGGATCAAGGAAGAGCCGGAGAGCACCGCGTCGCCGGAGATCTCCACGCCCCGGTTGACCGGTCCCGGGTGCATGACGAGGGTTCCCGCCTTGAGGTGCCGCTCCGCAATACCATAGTACCAGGCGTACTCTGCGATGGAGGGGATGCGAGCGCCGGTCATCCGCTCTTTTTGGAGCCTGAGCGTGTAGAGGACGTCAGCCCCCCAGCCGAGCGCTTCATCCACGCAATCGAGGATCGGCAAGCCCCAAGCCCCGGCCTCGCTAGGCAGGAGGGTATCGGGAGCGACTAACGCCACGTCCATGCCAGCCGCACAGAAAGCCGGTATCGCGCTGCGCGCCACCCGACTGTGCAGTATGTCGCCCACGACGGCAACTCTACGTCCGTACAGCTCGTCGAAGCCTCCCCAGGCGTTCGAGAGGGCGTAAAGGTCGAGTAGGGCCTGGGTGGGGTGCTGACCGCGGCCGTCGCCCGCGTTGACGACGGCCGCGCGAGCATAGCGGGCGGCCAAGCGCGCGGCACCTACCGAAGGGTGACGGATCACGATCGCATCTGCGCCTAAAGCGTCGAGGGTTACTACGGTGTCGAGTAGGGATTCACCCTTCTGGATCGCCGATCCTTTCTCGGAGATCGAGATCACATCCGCCCCCGCCCGCCTGGCGGCGAGCTCGAACGAGACGGCCGTACGGGTAGAGGCCTCGAAGAAGGCCAGGCAAACGGTCCTGTTGGCTAAAGGGCGTACCACGCTACCGGCAGCGTGGTCCCGGGCGAGGTCCAGGACCTCCTTGAGCTCTTGTTTGCTTACGCCTTCTAAGGTAAGGAAGTTCCTAGCCGGCAACGCAGATCACTCCATCTTCGCCGTCGGTCTCGACGAGCCTTACGCGCACCGTTTCCCCACGGCTGCTCGGGACGTTCTTACCGACATGGTCAGCCCGGATGGGCAGCTCCCTGTGCCCGCGGTCTACGAGTACGGCGAGGCGTATCGCCGCCGGACGGCCGAGCTCCAGGAGAGCGTCCATCGCCGCTCGCGCCGTCCGCCCGGTGTAGAGCACGTCATCCACGAGTACCACCGTCCTTCCGGGGACGCCGAACGGGACGTGGCTCCTCCGCACCTTTGGTTCCTCGCTACCTGGTTCACGATCGTCTCGGTGTAGCGTAATGTCCAGGGAACCCACGGGGACTTCCAGAGCCTCGAAATGCTCGATGTTCTCCGCGATCCTCCGAGCAAGCGGCACCCCGCGGGTGAGGATGCCTACCAGCGCGAGATCATCGAGAGAAGCTGCATTGCGTTCGAGGATCTCGTGCGAGATGCGCCTCAGGGAACGGTCCAGTCCGTCTTTGGAGAGGATTTCGGAGAAGGCCTGGCCTTCGGGGCGGCCGTACCGACGGGCGTCGGCGCTTAATCGTCTCAAACTGTTACCTCCTTCGCGCCTCACGGGACGCCATTAAAGGATCGGTCCCGACGAACCTACCAGAAGAGCAAGGCGCCGTCAAGCGAGGAAGCACGGATCGAGCACCCGAGCCGCCTCACGAAGGTCTTCCGGTATAGGAGCAACGAACTCCAACGCCTCGTCCGTCACCGGATGGACAAAGGCCAGACGCTCGGCGTGGAGCCACAAGCGCCGGCCCGGAATGGCCTCGCCGTAGAGGGGGTCCGCATAGACGGGGTGCCCAATCGCCTTGAGGTGAACCCGGATCTGGTGCGTCCGCCCCGTCTCCAAGTGCACCCGCAGCATCGTATGCCCCGCACCCCGGTGTATGACCTCGAAATGAGTCACCGCCGGCCTTCCCAGGCCTACGGCCATGAGCGTCGGATTCACGGGGTCCCGTCCCACGGGGGAATCGACCGTCCCTGTAGGAGGTAACCCCTCCCCGACCACGAGGGCTTGGTAGATACGACTTACACGCCTACCGGCCAGCGCCGCCACGAGCCCCACGTAGGCCTGCTCGCCCTTCGCGAGCACTATGAGGCCCGAGGTGTCTCGGTCCAAACGGTGCACCACCCCCGGACGCTCCGGGTCCTCCCCGCCCGCGATGCCCCTATCGAGAAGGGCGTTGACCATCGTTCCCGAACGGTTCCCCGCCCCAGGGTGCACCACGAGCCCTGAAGGCTTGTCCACGACCAAGAGGTACTCGTCCTCGAAAACGACCGGGATGGAGATATCTTCAGATCTAAGCCCCTCCTCGACGAGCGAAGCTTCGACCTGATCCCCGCTGCGCACTTTGTAAGCCGGAGCGACCTCGCCGCCCTTCACTCGTACGAGACGCTCCTCGATCATGCGCCGGGCGGCGCTCCGGCTCACGCCGAGGCGACGGGTGATAAGCTTATCCAGGCGCTCTCCGATCTCCTCGGATGCAACTTCGAAGCTTTGCGAGACGCGATCGTCGCCACCCCGGTTAACGGACGAGGCCCACCAAACCTTCCCTAACGGTCTCCGGGTTGGTATCGCGTACGAAAGCGAGCTTGTCCCGGCTCGATCTCCCCTTGACTATGGCAACCCGCGACTTTTCCACCCCGATCAAGGTAGCCAGGTAACGTTCGACCTCCCGGTTAGCCCTCCCGTCGGTAGGCGGCGCGGAGACGGAGAGCCTAAGGCTGCCCTCTCCGTACAATCCCTTGACCGCGAGGCACTTCGCCCCGGGTGAGACCCGGAGCTTCACATAAACCCCGCCCTTCGCGGGTCGGACGAAATCCTCACCCACGCCGGCGGAGGAACCGGCTCGCCCGGAAGAGCTTTCGCTCCTCGGAGGATTCTTCGGCTTGCGCCTGGTTCCTGTCGAAGAACTCGTCGTAAGTGTGGCGGCCCTCACCGGCCGGCATAGGCTCCTCACGGTCCACCTCATCGGCGGCCTCGGCGGGCTCCGGTGCGGCTGCCGCGCCCCGGGAAGCCGCCCTCTCCTGAGAAGCCGGGCTTCGGGTGCTGGAAGGATGCACCTCCGGCTCTTCGACCTCAGGCTCCGGACCACCATGTCCGCCAGTCGTTTCTCCGGCCGGCGCAGTGGTGGTTTCTACTCGCTGGGTGGCGTCGCCGCTCTCCGGTTCGATCCGAGCACCCCCGGAGGGCTCGGCAGGCTCTTGACTTTCACGCTCGATTCTGCGAGTTTCGGCCGCTTCGTGGGCAGCGGCGACGGACTCAAGGTCGAGGCGGTCGCGCAAAGAGCTCTCTATCTCCTTGGCCGTAGCAACGTCAACGTTGTCCATCACGGCGAGGTAGCTCTTGAGGAGATGTCTAAAGTCGTTGGCGAACGCCTGTTTAGCTTGGCGAAGGGCCTCGTAGGATTCCTGCACCCGTTCGACCCGACCCGAGGAGTCGGCCAGGATCCGGTGTGCGCGCTCATTAGCCTCACGCACGATCAGCTCCGCCTCCCTGTTCGCGTTCTGGCGAAGGTCTCGCGAGACCTGCTCGGCGTGTACGATCGCCGCCCGGATCGAGTCCTCAAGCTGCTCGAATTGCTCGAGGCGACCCCTAAGATTCGCTATCTCCTCCGCGAGGCGCTGGTTCTCAGAGAAGGTGCGCTCGAACTCGTCCGCGACCGCGTCAAGGAAATCATCCACCTGGTTGGCGTCGTAGCCGCGTATGCCGGCCTTGAACTCCTTGCGCCTGATGTCCGTAGGTCTTATAGCCATAGAATCACCCCGTAACAGGTTGTACGAACTGCCGAATGATTATCATCAGAAGGCTGCGCCCTATGTAGAGGGCGAAGATTACGATTATGGGAGAAAGATCCAACGCGAAGCCACCAAGATTCAGAGGCGGAATCCTGCTCCGGATGGGCAGCATTATGGGATCGACCACTGCCCTGACGGTGTCGTAGATCACCTGAAAGAACCGCGCCGAAGGGTAGCCGGGGAGCCAGCTGATCAAGATCCACGCGATGACGAACCCGAACAATATGTAAAACGCGTAGTTCACCGTGGTCTCGAGTAGGGTGCTCACGCGAAACCCGAACCGCTGCAAGAAGAGAGCCGTACCCAGCGTCGGTGTCACGGTCACCTCGCCAGCTCCTTAGCCTGTTCGGTCGCAGCCTCCACTCCGTCGTACACCGCCGCTACGAAGCCCGCCTTCTCCATCGCCGCGAACGCCGCCGCCGTCGTCCCGCCGGGCGTGGTAACCTCGTCCCGGATCTGGTATGCTGCCTTTTCCTTGAGCAAAACGCCCGTCCCCGCTATGGTCCCATTAACGAGCCTCCTCGCCACCTCGCGTGGGATGCCCTCCCGAACACCCGCTTGTACCAGGGCGTCCGCGAAAAGCGCCACATATGCCGGTCCCGAACCGTGGAGCGCCGTCGCGGCGTCAAAGAGCCGCTCCGGCAGCTCGATGACGTCGCCCACGTGCCGGAAAGTGTCGATCACCGCCGGCAGGTACGCCTCGCCAGGCTCGTTCGCGGCAACGACAGCAGTCCCCAGGCCTACCGCCGCACACGCGTTCGGCATCACCCGCAGGATCCCCGCTCCCTCGGGGAGCCCCTCGGCTATCTCCGAGATCGGGACACCCGCGGCCACGCTTACAACTGCCTTGCCCTCGATAACAGACGAGACCTCCTTGAGTACCGTTCCCACGTCCCAGGGCTTGACCGCGACTATGAGCAGGTCGCTCGTCTCGGCGGTCTCCTTGTTTGAGAAGACGGTCCTGACGCCGAAAGCGTCAGCTAAACGTCCCAGCCGCTCTTTGTCAACGTCACTGACGATAAGGTCGAAGCTTTTGGAGGCCGAGAGGCGGGCGACGAGCGAGCCCCCGATTCTGCCCGCCCCGATTATGCCTACCCTCTCCAAAGATCTAAAGCTGATTGAAGAACGCCCGTTCGGCCAGCCGCTTACGCTCCTCGGCCGAGACCTCGACGTTGCGCGGCGTCAAGAGAAAGACCCGGGTCGCGACGGTCTGTATCTGACCGTCTAAAGCGTAGGTTAGCCCGGAGCAGAAATCCACCATCCGGCGCCCAAGCTCCTCGTCGACCTGCTGGAGGTTTAAGATCACGGGCTGCTGGCGCTTGAAGCGGTCGGCCAGAGCCTGGGCGTCGTTGAAGCTCGAAGGATCCACGACGCTTACCCGCGTCGGGGGCACCCGTTGGTCGGGGACGGCTCGAAGGTGCGACGACCCGACCGTCTCCCCGCCATAGGAGCGTTCCCGGTTCGGACCTTCGCTGCCGAAGAGGTTACCGAGGGAGGTGCCAAAAGCCGAGGAGCGCTCCGAGCGGCCGAGACGCCTAACCGTCGGACCCGATTCGACGTCTCCGACATCGCTCGCGTAGCGATCCTTCGCGTAGGGACGCCTCTCCTCTTCCTCTTCGTAGTAATCATCCTCGTCGACGCCGAAGCCGAACCAGGCCGCGACGCGCTCGAGTTGGTCCCTAACTCCCATCCAGCCTCCTCACGAACGGGCCTCTTTCTTCTCCTCAATCAAAAAGGCCCGCCCGATCCTTATGATGGTCGCCCCTTCTTCGACGGCTACCGGATAATCGCTGCTCATACCCATCGAAAGCTCCGAGAGGTCGAAGTGGGCACCCCAACTAGCCCGTAGCCTATCACGGATCTCCCGCAATTTTGCGAAAACATAACGCACATCTTCCGCCCGTTCAACCAACGGTGCGAGCGTCATGAACCCACGGACGCGCACCTTCCTCGTCTCCGCGGCTGCCCAAAGCAAGGATTCGACCTCCGATTCCACGATACCGTACTTTGACTCTTCTCCGCTAACGTTGACCTGGATCAGGGCCCCGACGCCTTCTTCCGGCGCCCTTTTTGCGAGCTCCTCGACAAGCCGCAGCGAATCGACCGAATGCACGAGCGTCACCCTTCCCACAACCTGCTTGACCTTGCGGCGCTGGAGGTGCCCGATGAAATGCCACTCGAACACCTCCCCAAACATCGCCTGTTTTTCCAGCAGATGCTCGGCCCTGTTCTCCCCAAGAAGCTCTACCCCGGCGTCGGCGAGCGCGGCAATCTGCTCCGGCGCGTAGTACTTACCGGCGACGAGTATCCTCGCCTCGTCCGGCCCTCGCCCACTCCTGCGTAAGGCGTCGGCGACGCGTTCGCGCACGACACACAACCGGTCCTGGATCAACCCCTCCGTTATCATGCCGCCGCTCACCGCAACGTCACCGCCGCCAGGTTACGCCCGGTCTCGGGCCCCTGCTTCCGGTGCGAGTAGAAAAGGTCTGGCCGACATCCGGTACATAGCCCAATGTCGTGCACCTCCTCGACCCCGGCCTCCTCAAGGTTCCTACCGATGGCATCCGGTAACGAAAGATACCGCCCCGAAACCACTCCCGGCCCGAACCTCTTGGTGAACTCGTCGGCGAGTTCCTGGGAGACCTCGTAGCAGCAACCCCG
>JALZFK010000187.1 GCA_030861585.1 Actinomycetota bacterium
AAGACCCTACGGATCGCGCAGGAACAGGGGTTGGAGACCGTTCAGATCTTCGTCTCCAACCCCCAGGGTTGGGCGTGGCCTAAACCGCGCCCGGACGGGGAAGCCTTCGTGAAGGGGGCCCGAGAGATCGGGCTCTCCCCCGTGGTCGTGCACGCGAAGTACCTGATAAACCTCGCGTCCCCGGACCCCGAACACCGGGAACGCTCCGCGAGGACGCTCGCGGCGGAGCTCGTCGCGGCGGGCTCTTTGGGTGCTGAACTCGTCGTCGTCCACTCGGGAAGCCATGCGGGAAGCGGCGAGGTGAAGGGTGCGAACCGCCTCGTAGAAGCCCTCACCCGGGCCCGGGAGCTTGCCGGAGCAGGGGCGGCGGAGCCCGTGGTAGAGAATTCGGTCGGCGCGGGGACGCAGCTGTGCTCCACGTTCGACGCCCTCGCCGGGGTGGCAGAGAGGGCTGCGGTGCGCGTTTGCGTGGACACGGCGCACGCGTACGTCGCGGGGTATGACTTCTCCACGCCGGAAGGCGCGTGGGCGGTTGCGACCGAGCTTAACGCGATTTTGGGCGAACGCATCGCCCTGCTGCACCTTAACGACCCCAGGAACGCCTTAGGGAGCCACCGTGACGGGCACGAGAGGATCGGGGAGGGTCAAGTCCCGATGAAGGCGTGGGCGGAGCTTTTCGCAGCGCTGCCTAGCATTCCGCTGGTGATGGAGACGCCGTACGCGACGCCGGAGACGGACGCCGAGCAGGTGCGGCTCGTCAAGGAGCTGGCGGGTGGGTTGCCCCTTTCGCCATAACGGGTATAGAATCTACCCATGAAGACTGTGGAGATCCACCCGCCGCGGGGGAAGAAGGACCTACTCTCGGCCATCGGCGAGACGCTGAGGGGGGTGCGCAACGAGCGCGGGCTCACCCTGCGGCAGGTCGCCGAAGGCGCCCACGTCTCCATCTCGTACCTCGCCGAGATCGAACGCGGCGAGAAGGACCCTTCGTCTCGGGTGCTCGAAAGCGTCGCCGAAGGCTTAGGGGTGGGAATGGGGGATCTCCTCCTCCGCATCGCCGCCACCTTAGAGCCCAAGGCTCCTGAGATGCCCGTCGCCGGCAAACTGGCCGCTTAAAAAGCCCCAGCTAGTCGACAGGGGCTGAGCGGTGCGATTACCGTGTGGGAAGCCCTTCTCTGGATAGCTGCAAGCTGGGATACCAAGACCTTTTCTCAGATTCCAAGGAAGTAAGCTAGGAGGACCCCGAGGGAGTTGTAGCCGGCGTGGGCGAGGAAGCTTGCCGTGGTGTTGATGCGCTTGCGCAAAAGGCCGAGGCCGACCGAGATGACGAAGAGATAACCCAAGAGGAGCGAGGGACCGTATTGCACGTGCATAGAGGCGAAGAGGACGGAGGTGAGCGTGACGCCCAAGGCGGGCTGTATGGCGCCCCGGAACAAGGTCTCCTCGCCGAGGCCCGCGCCGCCGCCGATCAGGAGGGCGAAGAGTATCGCTGAGATAGGGCTCAAGCCCTCGGGGCTGAAGAGGCCCTCGGAGACTTTCCCAACCCGCTCGTAAAGATCAGGTTGCAAGGTGGCGAAGAGCCAGTCGGTGGCGAACGAGAGCAGAAGTGCTCCCACCATGAATAGGCCCACGATTCCGAGCTGGGGCAAAGTGACGGGGCCATACCCGAGCCGGGCGAGGCTCTCTCGGAAGTTTCGCCGGACTCCGAGCCCCACTCCGCAAAGGGCGATGACCGCAAACGGGAGCTGGCCGAGCGCGATCGTTACCGGCGAAACCCTGCCCACCGAAGTGAGGGCAGAATCGACCGTGCCAGGTGTCAGGGTGAAGGCCAGCAAGGTGACGAAGTTGCTCGTCAGGACGACTACGAACATCCAGAGCGCGAAGAAGACCGGCGGGTCGGACCACCAGCCCTCGGAGGACCGGTCCGCGGCCTCGTAACTTGAGGTTGTCCGACGGCGTCGAGTCACCTTTCGGAGCGGCGGGACGCAGAGCGCGAGACCGGCGAGACCGGCGAGGACGATGACGACGGCCGAGCTTGCGAGGAGGTCTGACGGCAAATCCGAATCGAAGATCACACCTAACAATCCTACGAACGCCCCCAGCGCCACCACCAGGAGAGAGAGGACGACGATCGCGAAGAGCAGGAGGATCTCCGCCACTCGGTTTTTCCGGCTCTCATGGGCTAGGAGCGACAAACCACCTACGGCGAGGATGCCGAGCAACACCAATGCCAAATCGGCGGAAGCCTCCATATCGGAACCTTTCTAAAACGAGCGGGCTTGGCTGGGAGGGTAGCACACGAAAAAGCCCGGCCCGCGGATTACGGGCGGGCCGGGTGGTCCCTGGACCCAGGAGGAGGATGGTCCATTGTCGATACCATAGCGGTCTAAGGTTACATTACCGCTACTCCTAGATAACGGTTTGGTAACAGTCGGTCGATGGCCTCGGCGCTCGATTACCGTCGTCAGGGATCCCGGTTCTCGGCGCTCTCGAGGCCGTCGAGTATAGGGCCTAAAGTCTTATCGCGGGCGGCCTCGTACTCCTCGAGGCTCCCGGCTTGGCGGGCGAGTTCGGATAAACGGCCGGTAAGGCCGGTACCGCTCTTTACCGCTAGAATGCGCCAGCCGAGGATGCGATAAATCCTTTGCAGGGCTGCGTCCTCGCGGCCGCCGTCGAAGACCTGCTCGAGGGCGGCGTGGAGGGTTTCGGCGGTTTTTAGGGGGAGGTTTAGATCGACCGTGGGCTCGTTTTCTGACAAGCTCACCGGACCTTCTCGAGGTAGATGCGGTCCTGGGTGACGATGATCTGAAGATCCTCCGGGCTTCGGCGGAGGTAGTCGCGCCACTCGTTGACGAAGACCTCGGACTCGCGCGCGTCGGTGATCAGCAACACCCCGGCCTCGTTCTCGTCGAGGACCACGGGATGCTCGGAGAGCCTACCCCGGCGGACGGGGTCGCGACGGTAGATAGAGTTGCGCGATCGGAAACTCTGCACGCTGGAGGGAGTGGTGTTCAGCTCCCGGGCAATCCAGTCATCTCCCCGCCCTTCGTCGACCCAGCGCCGTATCTTGGCCGCGTGCGGCTTTAGTGCTACTCTCCTATTTCCCACGACCCCTTCTCCTCTTCCGTAGTAGGTTTCTAGGTTATATGTACCACTTCCGGCAACTTACCGCCAGCGGGAACCTATGGTTCCCGCTAGGCAGTCGCACGTTATCGCTTCTTAACCGACGACGCGGGTAACCGTCCATAGGACGAGCACGTCCCGCATGCTCCAGGCAACCGCGCCCAACCAATTGAAGGGGACAAAACCGCTCAGGGTACTTTCGAAGCTACGGCCCAAAGCGGCATGGCGCGACGTTTGCAAAAAGGCGGTAGAGAGCCAGATCAAGGCGACGAGCACGAGCCCCGCGAGGGCCGCGATGAAGGGCACGCCTTCAGGCCTGTCAAAAGGCAAAGGAGGGCGGTCGACGCCTCCAAGGGCATCACCGGGCCGACCCGAAGCCTGTCGGGCGCGCGTGCACATTCGAGTAGGGGGCGAACCCCTTCGAGCCTGTCCTCGCCAAGAGTGGGTGGTGAACTATGTACACGAGCCTAATCACGCCGACCATAAAAAGTGTGGTTGCCAGATGTCCGAGCGGGACGCCATTCATCGGACCCCGAGCAGCTTCTCGGCGGTGGCTAGACCAGAGAGCACCGCCCCCTCGACCTTCGGCCCCGCATAGGCGTCACCGCAGAAAACGAGGGGTGGCGGGCCCTCAACGAAGACGAACGGCTCCTCGTGGGTCTCGGTGACCCAACTGTGCTTCCAACGGTAAACCGCGGTAGTTTTCACGTCCGTTCCCACGTAGTCCTGCGCTTCTTCGAGGAGCAGGTGGGCGACGGTGG
>JALZFK010000202.1 GCA_030861585.1 Actinomycetota bacterium
TCGTGTCGCCTACCGCATGGCTCTTGACCGTCCGGATCGTATCGACCGGCTCGCCGTTCTCGACATCTTGCCGACGGAGACCGTATGGGAGCGCGCCGATGCAAGGTTCGCGCTAGCCTTCTGGCCCTGGTCCCTGCTCGCTCAGCCTGAACCGCTTCCCGAGCGCATCCTGGAGGCCGCCCCTGAAGCCATCGTCGACCATGCCCTCGGCGGATGGGGCTCTCCCTCGGCTGTGTTCCCTCCGGAGGTCCGCGCCGCCTATGTGCAGGCTCTTCGAGATCCTAGCCGCGCACACGCCATCTGTGAGGAGTATCGAGCCGCCGCGACCATCGATCGCGAGCATGACAAGGCGGACCGTGCGAGCGGGCGTCGGATAGTCTGTCCTCTCCTAGCCCTGTGGAGCGCTCGAGGAGCGCTTGATACTTGGTACGTCGAGGAGTCCGGACCAATCGCGCTTTGGCGAGCCTGGGGCGATGATGCTCAAGGACGCGCCCTCGATGCCGGTCACTTTTTCCCGGAAGAGGTTCCCGAACAAACCGCCGAGGTTCTGAACCGCTTCTTCGGCGCCGCTGAATCGCGTCATCGCGCAGCATCAATCGATAGACCTGACATATCGTGATTGCCCGATTAGGGCCGAGAGTGGTGCTTCGATCGCGAGAACCCGAAAGTTCGAAACTGGCGCATCGGCGGCGTTGGCCGACATTTGGACTATGACCGCTGAGGAGCCCAATGGATCTCTCCCGACCCTAACGCCGAGGGCAAGGTGTAACGTTTCGATCGAAGCCGGGGTCGTGGCCAGCAGCGCTGACGGGGGCGAGAGCTGAAGACTGGCACCCCGAAGGACCGTGAGACGCCCGCACCCTGGCGATACATCTTCGGGTACCGGGACGGGTGTTACGCGGTGGCCGGAGGCGGCTTCCTGCAGGAGGGCACTGGCTATGCCGAGAGCCCCGACTGCGGCGACACCTGGACGAAGCCCAATAGAGGACTCTCGCGCCATTAACTGTGGGGGTGTTAGTAGCGGTGGACCCGGGCGACCCTGACACGGTCCTCGTCTCGGCAGCGAGAAGCCCGAGGCTGGCGATAGCCTTTGTTACCCCGCCGTCTACAGGATCGTCCCCGAGCTCCTACGGCTCTACCGGGAGCGATTCCCCGACGTTGCGCTGGCATTGCATCAGTGTACGAGCACAGAACAGATAAGGCTGCTCCACAGAGAGGGAGGCTGCATCCCTGAATCACCGTGCCCCTCCTCTCTATAATTTGGTCAGTTCTAACCGCTCGGGCTTGGAGCCAGCGGGCGCGGATATCCGGAACCTGAAGGGCGTGTTTGCAGAATGGGAATCTGATGCCGGCGAGATTCTACAAAGGAGACCCTTTAACGCCGAGCGAGCGCGTGGCTTACGAGGAGGATCTGGTTTCCTTCTGCGAGCGGGAGCTCGACCTACTCGGCGACATCGAAGACCTCACCGTCCTCTACGCCGGAGGCTCCTCTCTGCTCTGGCTCGAGGGCTTGAGCCAGCGCGTGGGCAGAAAGGGTGCCGTTACCGCTCTCGAAGCCGATATCAGACGCGTCGAAGAGGCTCGTGGATTTCTCTCAGAAGCCGGTCTCGACGCTCCGGTCCGGCTCCTCACCGGGAACGTGTTCCGGCCGCCCTTCTCGCCGGGTATCTTCGACCTCGCCTACTCGGCTGGACTATTCCACGAGCTCGACGTTCGCGCGGAAGCCGCCGGGAGCGCACTTGCGGCCCTTGCCTCCGTCGTTCGACCCGGCGGGCGGGTCGCGACGAGCGACTTCGTGAACTCTGTACCTGCCGTGCAGCTCGAAGACGAAGAGCTATGGCGGGAGCTGGCGTGGGAAACCTCGGGCGCGAAACTCTACGGCGTCGGTCCGCCGGATCGCCTGGTCGCGTTCCACGAGGTACTGCTCGCGAAGGTGTGGTGGCAGGTCTTGCCTCCTCACCCGATTCGCTACCTCGACAAAATAGTGCTTGCCGAGGAAGAACCCGAGGAGTCGTGGGGCTTGCCCGCGAGAAAACATCGGAAGTTGCGCGAGCGCCGCGAGGCGCTCCGTGGGCGCATCCGGCGTGAGGGTTACACCCGTCCGGCTACTTCGTACATCGAAGGGTTGGTGGACCGGTAAGCCGAGCCTGGGATGTTCTCCGCTGCAATCTCGGCGAACGACCCTACTAGCCCAACCGCCGAAGGCATTTCCAAAAGAAAGGAACCGTGTAACTCGCAGGGGCTATGGCTCCTTCACACCACCGAATGCTGAGCATCACGCCTTGCCTGCCACTACCCTGGTGATCGACGTGGCTCTGATCTGGATAGCCTACTTCGCGCTCTTGACCGGAGGAAGGATCGCCATAAACGAGCAACATACGCGTGTGCAGTGAGGGTAGGGAATTGGGGTCTATCTCTCCAAGATAATGGTGACGGGACCATCGTTCGTGAGCGCAACGTCCATCATCGCTCCGAAAGAGCCGGTCTTTACGGACCAGACGCCCGTTGCGCGCAGCTTCTCGCAGAAGTAATCAAAGAGCACTTCTGCTTGTTCGGGTGGAGCGGCGGCGATGAAGCTGGGGCGCTTACCTTTGCGGGTATCGGCGAGGAGGGTGAACTGAGAGACGGCGAGTACTTCGCCCCCGGTTTCTCGGATCCCGAGGTTCATCTTGCCCTCATCGTCGGCGAAGACGCGCAGACCCGCAACCTTCTCAGCGAGCCAGTCGGCCTTGGCCTCCCCGTCACCCTTCGCAATCCCGACGAGGAGCACAAGGCCGGGGCCTATCTCGGAAATCGAGGCACCATTTACAGAGACGGAGGCTTTTTTTACGCGTTGGAGGACTATTTTCAAGGAATCTTCTAGAGGGGTTGGCGCCCCCGATAGCCGGCTTGTATCTCGTGCCAATACCCTATCCGCTCCTCGGGTGGATGCCAGCAGAGGAAGACGACGCGGCCATCTCTTTCGTGGGGGAAGTCTAAGAGGCCGGTGTCGAGATCCTTGAGTAGGACCCCGAGCTCCCGGATGTGCTCTATGGCGAGGTAGAGGTTGTACGCCTCCACCCCGTACTCGGAGCCTACCCTACCGCCACCGTTCGAGGCGGAGGCCTTGAGGATGGGCTCCAGGTGCGGGGCTTTCTCGCGCATCCGGTCGCGGTGAACGGCAACGTCCTTGAGCAGCTCCCGCAGCTTTGGCAGGAGGGCGTTCGCCTCCTCGACGGTGAAGAGCCTGGGGAAAGGGGGCTCCATGCTCTGTTTGGTTGCTAGCGGCCTTGCGCCAGCCGGTCGGCGAGTATCGGGGGGAGGCCGGCGGCCCGGATCTTGGTCTGGGCTTTCTCCACATCGTATTCGACGAAGCGGTAGGAGAGCTGGGCTCCTCCGTCCGGCGTATCCTCGGCGAGGACGTAGGAGGCGAAGGTATCGCCGTCCCGGGGCTGGCCGACGGAGCCCGGGTTAACGAGGTAGGGCCCGCCCGATGTCAGGTCTAGGGTGGGGGAGTCGGGGGACATGCCGTCGGGCGCGGGGGCGATAGCCTTTACGTGCGTGTGTCCGAAAAAGCAAACTCGAACGTTTGGGTACTCCTTCTTCAGCACGTTGAGGTTTTCGCGGGCTATGGCCCCGTTTACGATGTACTCGTCCGGGTCGCGTATCGAACCGTGCACGAAGAGCGTCCCTTCCTCTTGCATCGTGCGCGGCCTCGTACGTAAGAAGTTCGCGTTTTCCTCCGTCAGGTGTTCGCGGGTCCACTCGATAGCTGCCTCGGCGATCGGGTTGAACCAGGAGAGGTCCGTGGAGAGGTCCGTAACCGCGAGGTCGTGGTTGCCGGAGATCGTCGGCGCCTCGTGGGCGCGTACCAGCTCGCAGCACTCGTTCGGGTTCGCCCCGTAGCCGATCACGTCGCCGAGGCAGTAGATCCGCTCGATCCCTTCGGGGACGTCCCCAAGGACGGCCTCTAGGGCCTCGAGGTTACCGTGGATGTCGGAGATCACCACGTACATCATAGGTGCGGCGTAGTGTATATGTTGTGTTAGCTATCGGCAATCGCGCTTTATTAGCTTTCGTTACCGACCTATAGCCGATAGTTACGGGGCGTTGAAGGGGGGCAAACCTTACGGTAACATTGCCGGACGGTCATCTTTGGCGTGGGCCTGTAGCTCAGGGGATAGAGCAACGGTTTCCGGTGCCGTGTGTCGGAGGTTCGAATCCTTCCAGGCCCGCTCTACGATTACCGTCCAAACGGGCGGTTCTTTGTTTCTACCCACGTCCCCCGCCTCGTACCCCCAGTCAACAACGATGGCCTCTACTGCTGTCCGACCCAGCTACACGGTACTTGAGCTTCCGCTACGTCTACCTCCTCAATGTTGTGCTGAGCTATGACCCGCTGCCGGAGTCACCAGACGAAGCTCCGAATATCAACCGACCATCCTCTTCCTCAGTCCAAGTTACTTGTATCGGCTGCCCCATGTGCTCACCAGCCCCGTGTAAAACGGAGGCGGACCCATAGTTTGCGGTCTTTAGAGAGACGGGCGAGGTTTCTAACCGACACTCACCCCTGAGAACTAGCTGAGCTAAGCGGTGCTTGGTCCCTGATGTCGTGTTCTAACAGCTGTAAGACCAGACTCTTGCTACGTACTAAAGTATGCCGTGGTTTCGAGCGCACGAGCGGCACAACTCATCGCCCTCAAAGAATGTTAGGTGATCATCTCTAACTGCGAAGAGATCCCGCCCCTCAAACTTTCCCCTGCAACTAGCGCAGGATCTGAGCTTGATCACCGGGTACAACGCTCGCTCGGCTATCTGACTAACATGCTCTAAGTCTCCGTATTGCTTCTCGGGTTCTGAGTGCGCAGAGTGCGCCAGTCTCGCGTCGATCATAGGAGGAGCCCCCTCGTAGGTCATGTCTAACTGACACTCTAATTATACTGTAGCTGTAGACAACTGTCAATTTATAATGGTAAGATTCTGGCGAAGAATTTAGAGTGTATAAGGACTACAGATATGCCGACATTACGAGAGTTCGAGCAGTGGCTAAGTACGGGACAAGTGTCAAAGAGATTGGGACGCAGCAGGCAGGGTGTGATTAACCTAGCAGAGGACAAGTGCATCCGTGCGGTAAAGACAGCAGCAGGATGGTTATATGATCCTCAAAGCGTAGAGGATTTCAAGAGGAGCCAAGGTGGGTGAGAGGGGTTAGAAGCACGCTCTGTGTGTACTACAACACACTCTGGCGACTTGCGAACGAATTGACGGGAGCGTAACCCGAGATAATCCGTAAGCTGGCCCAAACTTTGGGGTTGCAAAATTGACAGACTAACTGCCGTGCCGAACTATCCCCACGTACGAGAATATCCCATAACTCAGGGGATAGGAACACCCATTTGCGGGGGTTTAGGTTTCCGGGGCCGTGTGTCGGAGGTTCGACCCCTTCCAGGCCTGCTTCCTTTGTTCCGACAACTCGGGATCCTGACCAGCCTTTTTTTCATGGTTCCGTTTTTCTATCTCAAAACCCGTCGCTCTATATTCTGCTCA
Organism: Actinomycetota bacterium; assembly: GCA_030861585.1. Classification (GTDB taxonomy): domain Bacteria; phylum Actinomycetota; class Rubrobacteria; order Rubrobacterales; family Rubrobacteraceae; genus Rubrobacter_F. Next base: position 5,527 of record JALZFK010000202.1, read on the forward strand.
CGGATAGATCAGGCACAGCCGGTATAGGCGTAGCAAACGCCGCGAACCTACCTTTTTACCTATCGAGGCGTGACGTCTGTCGAGCATCCAGATGAGGGGGCTAGCTACGGCTGGTCTCCTAGATGTAGCTCGTAGGCGAATTCGCCCTATGCCGGACGCTCACTATGCTCTACTCTGTCGAGCTTATGCGAGAAAGCATGGATCAGAAACCGCTAAGCTTGCCACCACCAGAAGAAGACCCCCTAGAGGATATTACCGCGGAATGCTTTTTCGAGAAGGTTACACAGGCACCTACTCAACCTACCAAGAACAAGCGGCGGCTGAGGTGCTCAAGGCGCCCCATCTTCAAGAGGAGACGCCGAGTTGCATACCTTATCCTTGTTCTCCTATTGGTATTGGTTACAGCAGGGGGCTTACTACTATTCTTGACCAGCGCCGGATGGACGGTAAGCGAGCCGTTGGAGCGGGTGGTGACTCCCACCGTTGGGCAAGCACTAGAGACGACGATTGCCGAAGACCCTACGGTCGAGGAAGAGGCCGGCGAGGAAGAGCCTTCAATAGAGGAGGCCAAAGACACCGAAGAAGAGGAGCAGAGTCTAGCAGCTCCCGATGATCCCACGCTTTACCTGACGGTTCCGAGGTTGGGCCTGTACGACCATACGGTCAGGAACGACCGCTCGGAGGCAGCACTGGACTTAGGGGCTATCAAGCTGCCTTACACGGGCTTCCCTTGGCAGAACGAGGATACCAACACCTACATCGCTTGTCACAGGCTGGGTTGGCCTGGAACCGAAAGCCACAACCAGTGTCTCAACCTCCCTTCGATGCAAAAAGGGGATTTGATCATCCTTAAGGATGCCAACGGCGCGGTCTACAGGCATCGGGTGGTAGAAACCCTCATCGTCGGACCCGACGACCATTGGGTAACGGATCCGGTCGCCGGCAAGGATATGGTCTCGCTGCAGACCTGCATCGAGTCTCCCGACGACTTCTACACATTGGGCCCTGACTGGTCGTACCGCTTCGTGGTTCGGGCGGAGCGGACCGAGAAGGTAGACAGCTTCCGAGGGCTCGTAGGGGACTCGGTCACAGCCTACACGGGTCTCTTGCACGCGCACGTCGCTCACCACGGTGGGGTTCTACAAACCGCCAGAAAGTCTGTAGGAGTAATGGTTAGGAGCCTATGGGGATCGTTGGAACCCGTCGTGCCTTCTCTCCTCTATAACCGTCACTGACTCGCCCCACACAGGCGTACTTCCAAGAAATTCTGGGTCAACAACGTCGTGCCTATTCTCTCCGAGATGGGCTTCGTTCTGCGTCAGAATTCGGTTTCGCTTATCTATCATCTGAGATCTAGGTTCTGTTCTGCCGACGTGTCGGTGGGATAGGGAGCGGGTTTACGAGGATCGCTACGGCGGGAATACTGCTTACCGCCCAAACGAGATGATAGCGATCAGAGGAACGGAGGAAGCGAAAGACATGGCCGAAGGAGAGAGGGCGACCGGGACGCCCAACACCATCTACGATCTCTCTAGCGTGCTCTTCCACGCCCTTGAGGGCGGGGCCTCGTACGATACGTATATCGAGGATGCCCAGCGAGAAGGCGACGAGGAACTCGCCGACTTCTTCCGCCGGGTGAGAGACAAGGACAGTATGCGTG
>JALZFK010000236.1 GCA_030861585.1 Actinomycetota bacterium
AGCGGCGCGAGATTCGAGCCTCCGCCGAACGTAAAGGAGCGACGCTCGAAAGCCTCCTAAAGAAGCATTGGGAGGACCGGATCATAGTGTTCACCAAGAGCGTCGAGGAGGTCTACTCGCTCTCGGAGAGGTTCCTCATCCCCGGTATCACCTACGAGACGCCGGCCCGGGAGCGCAAGGAGATCCTGGACCGTTTCCGGATGGGTGGCTACCGGGCCATTATCGCCTCGGACGTCCTCAACGAGGGCGTGGATGTACCGGAAGCGAACGTTGCCGTGATCCTCGCCGGGAGTGCCTCCCACCGCGAGTACGTCCAACGCCTGGGACGCGTCCTGAGGCCACGCGAAGGCAAGAGGGCCGTTCTCTACGAACTAGTTACCGAGGGTACCGGCGAAGAAGCTGCTTCGCGCCGCCGGCGCGAGCCCGTCGCGGGAACCGTCCGGGGAGCAGCCTACTAGTGCTCCGCAGCGAGCATGTCATGGCCCGCTCCGTACGCGGTACGCTCATCCCTCATTGGCTCTCACCGGAAGACAAGCGCGCCCGAGAGGTATCCGAAGCCCTCGTAACCCTTTATGCCGATCACATGGGTAAGCCCAGGGCGCAACTGGAGGGGGAGCTGGCCCTCCTGGAGGAGGAGCTCGGGCCACGCCTGGACCCCCGACGAGGATTCAAGATCCTGCGTGCCCTTTCGAAACTGCTCGAAGAGAAGGCGACGTGGGCATCTCCGACGGAGGTCGACCCGTACACCTTAAGGACCCGCGTCTTCGAGCTTGCCGCCGCCCTACCCCAGCTCCCTGTGGCGACCGGCACCCTCCTCGAAGGTGGTACCCGCGAAGATGTGCTCTCGCGGGTGGCCCGGGAGACGGGGGTAGAAGCGCCCGCCGCCCTCATGTATGCCGACCGGCGGGGAGAACAGCTCCTCGCCGAGTTCGAGGCGCCGTCACCGGAGGCCCTGATCTCACGCTACAACGTCGCCCAAGTACAGGGCGTCCTCTACTCTGCCAAAGACCTCTCCGTGGACCTCGAAGCAGAGGCCGACGCCCGGCTCGTTTTCCACTACGTAAAGCTCTTAGGTCTGATCTATCGCCTAGAACCCACGAAAAAAGGCCATCGCCTCCTCTTGGACGGCCCACTCTCCCTCTTCGGCAGCACCCGCAAGTACGGCCTAAGACTCGCCAGATTCCTCCCCGGCCTCCTCCTCACTTCCCCCTGGAAGCTCTGCGCCAACGTCTCCTGGAAGGGCCGCGACGCGATCCTGGAACTCGACTCCGAAGCCCCAAGCCTCGTCAGCCACTACAAAGGCCCCGCAGACGCCGGCGAGAACGATGTGCGTGAGGCCTTCTCCCAGGCATGGGCCCGGACAAAGGATACAGGCGACTGGGAGCTCGAACCGGGGATAGGGATACTCCCGATCCCACAGCTCAAGACCGCGCTCGTACCGGACTTCACGTTCCGAAGCGCGGTCACCAACGAGAAGGTCCATCTCGAGATCCTGGGCTTCTGGTCCGAGAGGCATCTGGTGGAGCGGGTCGCGCTGCTCAGGGAGGCCGCAAAGCGTGGGAATCGCGTCTTGGTCGCCGCTCCCGAGTCTCTTAGCACCTCGCCCGAGACCCTCTCCGCCGCGGCGCAAGGCTACGTTATCCCCTTCAAGAATCGTCTAGACGCGAAGTCCGTCCTCGCGGCACTGAAGAACCCAGAAGAGTAGCGGCAGCATCAACCCCGAGGGGCATCGAGACGAACAACCTCGAACTCTTCGCTTTCCTCGAAGTCCAAGAGAAAGACCTCGCCCCTCGCATTGAAGTCGTAGGCGGACCGGGACAGCTTCCCCCGCACCGAGTCCTCTACCTCTACCGCCGTCACCAACCTTCCTCGCCCTTCGCACCGCTTGCATGGGAAAGGCCGCCACGACGCCCCGTCGTTCCCACGGCCTCCGCAGTTCGGGCACTCCCGGAACTCCGCGTAACGGATGGTTATCGTCCTCATGCGAAGATCCTACCAAGAATCGGTAGAAAGCCCTTAAATTCTGGCAGCTTCGCTACGTGGCTGGGGGCGTCGAGCCCATACGCCAACTGTTCTGGTAGGCGATCTGCTCTTCGGTAAGCCGCTCGGGCTCGACGTTCAAGGAGGCGAGCTTGGTCCGGGCGACGAGCTCGTCGATCTCGGGCGGAATGGTGTGGAGACCGGGTGTCATTTCGGCGGCGTGCCTCGCCAAGTGGTGCGCGGCTAAAGCCTGGACGGCGAAGGTGAGGTCCATGATCTCGACGGGGTGCCCATCCCCGGCCGCGATGTTGACGAGCCTTCCGCGGGCCAGAACGTGCAGCCGCCGACCATCTGGAAGCTCGTACTCGGTCACGTTCTTGCGCACCTCGCGCGAAGAAGTGGCCATCTCCCTCAAGGCCAGCAGATCAAACTCGTGATCGTAGTGGCCCGCGTTGGCTAGGAGCGCGCCGTCTTTCATCCTCTCGAGGTGCGCCTTTCCCAAGACCTTGAGGTTCCCCGTGCCGGTGAGGAAGACGTCCCCGATCTCCGCTGCCGCCAGCGAGTTCATGGCCTCGTAACCCTCGGCGTAGGCCTCGAGCAGCTTCACCGGATCTGGTTCGCAGACGATGACGCGGGCGCCCAAGCCGTCGGCGTACTTGGCGAGGCCCCTCCCTACCCAGCCGAAGCCCATCACCACGACCGCCTTGCCGCTGATGAAGAGGTTCGTGTTGGAGAGCAGGGCGACGAGCGAGGAGTGTCCGGTGCCGTAGCGATTGTCGAAGAGGTGCTTCATGCGAGCGTCGTTGGCGGCAAGGACCGGGAAGGGCAAAGCGCCGTCGCTCTCCATCGCCTTGAGCTTCAAGATACCGGTCGTCGTCTCCTCCGAGGCCCCCAAGACGTTGCCAACCAACTCTGGGTGCGTGTCCACAAGTCTTCCTACGAGCTCCACCCCGTCGTCGATGATGAGCTCGGGCCCCGTTTCCAGAGTCTGGTGCAGGTATCGTTCGAACTCCTCGTCGGGTGGGTCGTGAGTAGCGAAGACCCGCACCCCCCGCTCGGCGAGCGCCGCGCAGACGTCGTCCTGGGTCGAGAGCGGGTTGCTCCCGGCGACTGTCACGTCCGCCCCGGCCTCGGAGAGGAGCAGCGCGAGATAAGCCGTCTTCGCCTCTAGGTGAATACTCATGGCAATTTTTCGCCCCCGGAGCACCCCGTCAGCGAGCTTACCCCCGGAGATGGTGTTCAAGACGGGCGAGTGCTGGGCGACCCAGTCGATCTTACGGTGCCCTTCGGGGGCGAGGGCGGGATTTTTTATCACGGATTCCTGGATCAAGTTCGCGCCTCCGATGCTCGGTTTTGCGTCCACAGTTTACAGCTGCCGGGAATAAATCTGTGGCACGTTCGTGCCCGGTGCATCTCAAGGTGCCACCAGCTACGCCCCTTTCGGCGCATCTCCGTGACGCTTGTCGTTCTCGACCGAAACCACCGTTGAACCTTTCGGGGGCGGCGCGTATACTCTGCGGGCTACTTTGTCGGGGTGGCGGAATTGGTAGACGCGCTAGGTTGAGGGCCTAGTGCCCGATGAGGGCGTGGGGGTTCGAGTCCCCCCTCCGACACTCCTCACATCGCGTATCTGATGCAAACCCGGGAAGGAGCGGCCTCTCGCCGCCCTACGTTCACCCAGAAGACGCGCCCCGTCACGAGCCCTGTGACCGTTTACACTCGTAAATATAAGCCCAGGTATATAATCTGGGCAGGAGTCGCCTGTTCTCCCCATCCTCCCCGGGCGGCTCCTTCTTATTTGTCCTAAAAGCCCGGAGAGCGCCCCGAGTCGGCCTTTTTAGGCGACGAAGATCAGGGCCACGGTAGAGAGGGCGAAGAGGGCGACCACGATCACGGTGAGCCGCGTGAGGTTCTTCTCCATGATGGTCGTGCCGGAGAAGGTGCCCCCCATGCCACCGCCCAAAGAAGCGGAGAGTCCCCCGCCCTTGCCGGAGTGCAGCAGGATGAGCCCCACGAGGGCCACGCTGAATATCGTGTGCAGAAACGCTAGTACGTAGATCATACCGTCTACTCTACCACAGCTCCTTGCCGAAGGGGACTCAGCCGCCCTCGGCGGCGCCGTTGACCAACTCGGCGAAGGGGTCCGCCTCCAGGCTGGCGCCGCCCACCAAGCCGCCGTCCACGTCCACTTGCGCCATAATCTCGCCAACGTTCCCCGGCTTTACCGAACCCCCATAGAGGATGCGGACATTGCCAGCGAAATTTTCGCCACCGAGCTCCCCCAAAAGGTCACGGATGCGTCCGATCGCATCCTGCGCGTCCTCGGGGGAGGCCACGTCTCCGGTCCCGATGGCCCAGACGGGCTCATAGGCAAAAACGATATCTTCACCGGCGACCTCACCTGCGTCGAGGTGCTCGAAGACCGCCCGAACCTGTCCCGAGACCTTCTCCCACATTCGACCGCTATCACGCTCCCCCTTGGTCTCCCCGACGCAGACGACGGGGAGGAGGCCGGCCTTTGTTGCCCGGGCTGTTTTGCGAGCGACCATTTCGTCGGTCTCGCCGAAGATCTCACGCCGCTCCGAGTGCCCAACGATAACCGCCCCGGCCCCGACGTCCTTGAGCATCGGCACCGAGACCTCTCCCGTAAACGCACCCGAGTCCTCGTAGTAGAAGTTCTGCGCTCCGGCAATGACCGCCGTGTCTCGGGTCATGGAGGCTACCCGACCCAAACAGGTGAACGGAGCGAAGATGGCGACGTCGACTCCTTCGACGTTCGAGATCTGGGGCAAAAGCCGCACCACGTACTCCTCGGCCTCATCTGCGAGCTTGTTCATCTTCCAGTTCGCCGCCATCATCGGCTTGCGTACTTGCTCTCGTGCCATCGTTAAGCCTCTTTCTCGGGCAGCACCGCCACCCCCGGCAACTCCTTGCCTTCCACGTATTCCAAGGAAGCCCCACCGCCGGTCGAGACGAAGCCCATCCTATCCTCGAGCCCGAGCTTCCTCACTGCCGCGACCGAGTCGCCACCGCCGACGATGCTCACGGCCCCGCTCTTTGCGACGGCCCGCGCGATGCCCTCCGTCCCCTTCGCGAAGGCGTCCACCTCGAAGACACCCATCGGCCCGTTCCAGAAGATGATCTTGGCTTGCGCTATGTACTCATCGAACTCCTCGACCGTCTCCGGACCGATGTCCAACCCAATGCAATCGGCCGGAATTTCCTCCACCCTCACGACTTTCGAGGAGGCGTTCTCCTCCAAACTCTCAGCAACCGCCACGTCCACCGGCAAGAGAAGATTTTCGCCGGCTTCATCCATGATACGGTTCGTCTCTTCCAGGTAATCGTCCTCGACGAGCGAGTTCCCGGTCTCTAGCCCCTTGGCCTTGAGAAAAGTGAAGCACATCGCGCCGCCAACGAGCAAGGTGTCCGAGATCTCGAGCATGCTCTCTATCACCTGGAGCTTGTCCGAGACCTTGGCCCCACCGAGGATGGCGATGAAGGGCTGCTCCCGGCCGTACAGGGCCCTGTCGAGGTTGTCGATCTCCTCCTCCATGAGAAGCCCGGCCGCGGCAGGCAGGAGCTTGGCGACGCCGACGGTGCTGGCGTGCGCCCGGTGGGCCACCGCGAAGGCGTCGTCGACGTACAGCTCGGCCAATGAGGCGAGCTGTTTGGAGAATTCGGGGTCGTTCTTCGTTTCGCCGGGGTAGAAGCGGGAGTTCTCGAGGAGTACCACGCCTTCGCCATTCCAACGGTCGAGCGCTTCTTCGACCTCCGGGCCCACGGTGGCGTCGAGCTTGAGGACCTGTACTTGGAGGAGCTCTTCGAGCTTACGAGCAACCGGGTCCATGGCGTACTCCGGGTCGGGGCCGCCCCAAGGGCGGCCGAGGTGCGAGATCAGGATAGGGAACGCCCCTCTCTCGAGGAGGTTCCGGATGGTCGGAAGCGCCCGCACGATACGCGTGTCATCCGTGACCTGCCCATTCTTGACCGGAACGTTGAAGTCCACCCGCACGAGCACCCGCTTACCTCGCACGTCGAGGTCCCTCACGCTGCGTTTGTTCACGACGCCGTGTCCTGTTCCCGTGCCGGTGGCACTTACAGACTCTCGCCGATATAGCGGACGAGATCGACGGTACGGTTGGAGTATCCCCACTCGTTGTCGTACCAGCCCAAGACCTTGACGGTTTTGCCGGAGGACATGGTGAGCGCCGAGTCGAAGATGCAGCTTGCGGGGTTGCCGACGATATCGGTGGAGACTATGGGGGCCTCGGAGTACTCCAGGATGCCCTTCAGCTCGCCCTCGGCGGCCTCCTTGAAGGCGGCGTTGATCTCGTCCTTAGAGGCCTCGCGCGGGAGGTTGGCGACGAAATCGGTTATGGAGCCGTCGGGTACGGGCACGCGCAGGGCCATCCCGTCCACCTTACCCTCAAGTTCCGGGAAAATCGCACCGATCGTGCGCGCCGCGCCCGTTGAGGTGGGAACGATGTTCTGGGGCGCGGACCGGGCGCGCCGGGGGTCTTTGTGGGCCGCGTCCAGGAGGCTCTGGTCGTTGGTGTAGGCATGACAGGTAGTCATGTACGCCGAATCCATGCCGAAGCTGTCTATGAGCACCTTCGCCATCGGCACGACGCAGTTGGTGGTGCAGCTGGCGTTGGAGACGACCTGATGCTTATCCGAGTTGTAGGACTCGTGGTTCACCTTGTAGATGAAAGTCGCATCTACGCCCCTGGCGGGAGCGGAGATAACGACCTTTTTGGCACCGCCCTCGAGGTGCCCCGCGGCGGCATCGCGTTTGGTGAAGACGCCCGTCGACTCGACGACAACGTCGGCCCCGACGTCACCCCAAGGAATCTGGGCCGGGTCACGCTCGGAGAAGGTTTTGATCTCGTGGTCACCGATACGCAGGATGTTGCCGTCGAGGCTCACGTCCTCGGGCCAGATACCGTGCACCGAGTCGCGCTTGAAGAGCAAAGCTAGGCTCTCCATCGGCGCCAGGTCGTTCGCCGCCACGATCTCGACGTCGCCGCTCTGCATCGCGGCCTTGGCAGTGAGCATCCCTAT